>DAHUXO010000274.1 GCA_027307095.1 Betaproteobacteria bacterium
CCGTGGGCCTTGGAGAATGTCCGCGATACGATCAGGTGCGGATAGCGTCCGACCCAGTCGATGGCATCGGACTGGTCGGAAGGCTCGAGGAACTCGTTGTAGGCCTCGTCGAGGACGACCAGGACGTCGCGCGGGACCGCATCGACGAAGGCCTCGACGGCGGCGGGAGCGAGCCAGGTTCCCGTGGGATTGTTCGGATTGGCGACGAACACGATCCGTGTGCACGGCGTGATCGCGGCGCGCATCGCATCCAGGTCGTGTCCGTAGTCCTTCGCCGGGACCTCGGTCCCGATCGCGCCCCGCGCCCGCGTCGCCAGCGGATAGACAATGAAGGCGTGCTGCGACCACACCGCGTGGTCGCCGGGACGCAGGAACGCCTGCGTCACCAGTTCCAGCACGTCGTTGCTGCCGTTGCCCAGCACGATCGAGTCGGGGCTGTGTCCGAGCCGGGCGGCCAGCGCGTGTTTGAGCTCATGGCCGTTGCCGTCGGGATAGCGGTTGAGATCGCGCGCCGCCGCGGCGATCGCCTCGCGCACGCGCGGGCCCGGGCCGCGCGGATTCTCGTTCGACGCGAGCTTCACGATGGTCGCGGGATCGAGGTTCATCTCGCGCGCGAGCTCCTCGATCGGCTTGCCGCCGACGTACGGCGCGATGCTGCGCACGTATTCCGGTGCTTGCGCGGGCGCGTTGGCAGGGGTCATCGTGTCGTTCAGCTGAGGTCCGCCGGGTAGGACCCGAGCAGCTTCAGGAACGGTGCCGCCGCCGCGAGCTCGCGCAAGGCGGCGGCGACCGGGGCCTCGTCGCGGTGGCCGGAGAGGTCGACGAAAAACAGGTACTCCCACAGCCCCGTGCGCGCCGGGCGCGATTCGAAGCGCGTCATCGACACGCCGTTCCTGGCGAAGGGCTCCAGCAGCGCATGCACTGCGCCCGGGCGATTGGGCGCCGACATCACCAGCGAGGTCTTGTCGCTGCCGGAGGGTGCGACCGCCTGCCGTCCGAGCACCCAGAAGCGGGTCGTGTTGTTGGGCTCGTCCTCGATGTGCGCGGCGAGGACGCCAAGACCATAGATCGACGCGGCGATCTCGCCAGCGATGGCGCCCGCGCCCTCCTCCAGCGCCGCGAGACGCGCCGCCTCGGCGTTGCTCGACACCGGCACGCGCGCCGCGCCGGGGAGGTGGCGCGAAAGCCATTGGGCGCACTGGGCGAGCGACTGCGCGTGCGAGTAGACCTTGACCACACCGTCGAGCGCGGACGCGTTCGACAGCAGGTTCTGCTGCACGCGCAGCTTGATCTCGCCGCAGATCGAGAGCTCGGTCGTGCACATCAGGTCGAGCGTGCGTCCGACCGCACCCTCTGTCGAATTCTCGACCGGGACGACCGCGTAGTCGGCCTGCCCTCCTTCGCCGGCACGGAAGATCTCGTCGATGGTGGCGCAGGGGACCGCGTCGACGAACTGGCCGAAATGACGCGCGACGGCGGCGTGGCTGAAGGTCCCGGCGGGGCCGAGGTAGGCGATGCGCAGCGTCTGCTCGAGCGCGAGGCACGCCGACATCACCTGGCGGAACACGCCGGTGACTGCATCGTTCGACAGCGGTCCGGTGTTGTGCGCGGCGAGCCGCGCGAGCACCTGTGCCTCGCGTTCGGGGCGGTAGGCCGGCCCGCCGCTGCCTGCCTTCAGGGCGCCGATCGCCTGCGCGTGCGCGGCCCGCTCGTTCAGGCGCTCGAGCATCCCGCGATCGAGCGCGTCGATGGCGTCGCGATGGACGCGCAGCTTCGAGTCGATGTCGTCGGTGCGAGATTCCCCCGGGTCGCGCTCAGCCATGTTGCCGCTCGAATTCCCGCATCCATTCGACGAGCGCCAGGACCCCCGCCAACGGCATCGCGTTGTAGATCGAATCGCGCATGCCGCCCACCGCGCGGTGTCCCTTGAGCTGCACCAGACCACGTTGCGCGGCGCCGGCGAGGAATGGCTCGTTCAGTCGATCGTCGGGGAGGAAGAAGGGCACGTTCATGCGTGAGCGGTCGGACCTGCGCACGGGGTTGCGATAGAAGCCGCTGCGGTCGATCTCGGCGTAGAGTGCGTCGGCCTTCGCGATGTTGGCACGTTCGATCGCCGCAAGTCCACCCTGGGCGATCAGCCATTCGAAGGTCAGGCCTGCCAGGTAGATCCCGAACGTCGCGGGCGTGTTGTACATGGACCCGGCCTTGGCCTGCACCGCGTAGTCGAACACCGACGGACACTCGCGGCGCGCGCGGCCCAGCAGGTCCTCGCGGACGATGACCAGCGTGAGGCCCGCGGGGCCGATGTTCTTCTGTGCGCCGGCGTAGATGACACCGAAGCGCGAGACGTCGAGCGGTCGCGACAGCAAGTGTGACGACGCGTCGGCGACGAGCGGTGTCGCGCCGGTATCGGGGATCCAGAACCACTCGACGCCGCCGATGGTCTCGTTGGTCGTCACGTGGACATAGCTCGCCGATGCCGAGGGCCGCCAGTCGGCCTGCGCCGGGACACAGGTGTATTGCGCGTCCGCCGCGGACGCCGCGACATTGACCTCGCCGTACTTGCGCGCCTCGGCGATCGACTTCTGCGCCCAATGGCCGGTGTCGACGTAATCGGCCACGCCACCCGCGGGCAGCAGGTTGAGCGGCACGATCGCGTTCTGCGCCAGCGCGCCGCCCTGCAGGAACAGCAGCTTGTACTGGGCGGGAACTGCGAGGAGCGTCCGCAGGTCGGCTTCGGTCTTGTGCGCGATCGACGTGAAATCCGCGCCGCGGTGGCTCATCTCCATCACCGACATGCCGCGGCCGTGCCAGTCGAGGAGTTCCGCCTGCGCCCGCTGCAGCACCGGCTCGGGCATCGCCGCCGGACCCGCGCTGAAATTCCAGACGCGTCGCGTCATCGCCGTCATGCGTCCTCTCCCGCTCGCGGGAGGGAACCGGGGTGAGGGTCGCCCGCCGCCTTCGTCACTCGACGTCCTCGTCGTCGCGCTCGGCGATCGGCTCGAGCCCCGCGAGCTTCTCGCCTTCCCCGAGGTTGATCAGCGTCACGCCCTGCGTCGAGCGGCCCATCTCGCGGATCGACTTGACGCGGGTCCGGATCAGGACTCCGCCGGTAGAGATCAGCATCACCTCGTCGTCGCGGCGGACCAGCGCGGCGCCGACGACCTGCCCGTTGCGACCCGACTGCTGGATCGCGATCATCCCCTTGGTGCCGCGGCCATGACGCGTGTACTCGACGATCGGCGTGCGCTTGCCGTAGCCGTTCTCGGTCGCCGTCAGCACGGATTGGGATTCGTCCTCGGCCACCAGCATCGCAATGACCTTTTGGCCCTTGCCGAGCATCATGCCGCGCACGCCGTGCGCGTTGCGTCCCATCGGCCGCACGTCGTTCTCGTCGAAGCGCACCGCCTTGCCTCCCGAGCTGAACAGCATGACGTCGTGCTTCCCGTCGGTGAGGGCGACGCCGATCAGCTGGTCGCCGTCGGACAGGTCGACGGCGATGATTCCCGATGGTCGCGGCCGCGAGAAATCGGTGAGCGGGGTCTTCTTGACCGTGCCCATGGCAGTCGACATGAACACGTAACGGCCTTCGGCGAACTCCTTGACCGGCAGGATTGCGTTTATCTTCTCGTGGTCGATCAGCGGCACGAGGTTGACGATCGGCTTGCCCCGCGAGGCGCGCTGCCCGCGCGGCACGTTGTAGACCTTGAGCCAGTAGACGCGGCCGCGATTCGAGAAGCACAGGATGAAGTCGTGGGTGTTCGCGATGAACATCTGGTCGACGAAATCGTCTTCCTTGGTCGCGGTCGCCTGCTTGCCGCGCCCGCCGCGGCGCTGCGCGCGATATTCGCCGACCGGCTGTGCCTTCATGTAGCCGCCGTGCGAAAGCGTCACGACCATGTCCTCGGGCGCGATCAGGTCCTCCAGCGACAGGTCGACGCTCTGCGCAACGATCTCGCTGCGGCGATCGTCGCCGAACTGGTCGCGTATCCCGGTCAGCTCATCGTGGATGATCTTCGTCACGCGCTCGGGCTTGGCGAGGATGTCGAGCAGATCCACGATCAGCGCCATCACCTCGCGATAGTCGCCGGTGATCTTGTCCTGCTCGAGTCCGGTCAGCCGCTGCAGGCGCAGCTCCAGGATCGCCTGCGCCTGGACGTCGGACAGGCGGTATCCGCCGCCTTCCGCCTGCCATCCATACTCGGGCGCCAGGCCTTCGGGCCGCGCCGCGTCGGCGGCCGCGCGCTTCAGCATGTCTTCGACCAGCGACGAGCGCCAGATCCGGCCCATCAGCGCGGCCGTCGCTTCGGCCGGCGTGGGCGATGCCTTGATCAGCGCGATGATCTCGTCGACGTTCGACAGCGCGACTGCGAGGCCTTCCAGCACGTGCCCGCGCTCCCTCGCCTTGCGCAGTTCGAACTGCGTGCGCCGGACGACGACTTCGCGGCGATGGATGATGAAATGCTCGAGGAACTGCTTGAGGTTCAGCAGCCGCGGCTGGCCGTCGACCAGCGCGACCATGTTCATGCCGAAGCTGTCCTGCAGCTGCGTCAGCTTGTACAGGTTGTTCTGGACGATCTCCGGAACCTCGCCGCGCTTCAGCTCGATGACGACGCGCATGCCTGACTTGTCGGACTCGTCGCGCAGGTCGGAGATGCCTTCGAGCTTCTTCTCCCGCACCAGCTCGCCGATGCGGACGAGCAGATTCGCCTTGTTGACCTGGTAGGGGATCTCGTCGACGATGATCGCCTGCCGGCTGCCCTTCTCGAGGTCCTCGATGTGGGTGCGCGCGCGGATCACGACGCGTCCGCGGCCGGTGCGATAGCCTTCGCGGACACCGTCCAGTCCGTAGATGATCCCGGCGGTCGGGAAATCGGGCGCCGGGATGATCTCCATCAGATCGTCGATCGACAACGTGGGATTCGCGAGCAGGGCGAGGCAGCCGCTGATGGTCTCGGTCAGGTTGTGCGGAGGGATGTTGGTCGCCATGCCGACGGCGATGCCCGACGAGCCGTTGACCAGCAGGTTCGGCAACCGGGAGGGCAGGACCGCCGGTTCCTGCTCCTTGCCGTCGTAGTTCGGGACGAAGTCGACGGTCTCCTTGTCGATGTCAGCGGTGAGCTCGTTGGCGATCTTCTCCAGCCGGCACTCGGTGTAGCGCATCGCCGCGGCGTTGTCGCCGTCGACCGAGCCGAAGTTGCCCTGCCCGTCGATCAGCGGGTAGCGCAGCGAAAAATCCTGGGCCATCCGCACCAGCGTGTCGTAGATGGCCATGTCGCCGTGGGGGTGATATTTCCCCATGACGTCGCCGACCACGCGCGCGCACTTCACGTAGGGACGATTGAAGACGATGTTGGCCTCGTGCATCGCAAACAGGACGCGCCGGTGGACCGGCTTCAGGCCGTCGCGGACGTCCGGCAGCGCCCGCCCCACGATTACGCTCATCGCATAATCGAGGTAGGAATGCCGCATTTCGGCTTCGAGGCTTACCGGAAGGGTTTCTTTGGCAAACTGCTCCATGGATTCGGCCAATTCCTTGGGAACGGGGTTGAGCGGATCGAAAGTCCGGAAAGACTTTGTCCTGGATTAAAGTTTCGTTGCATGGCGGCACGCCGCCTGCGATCGCCGCGCCGCGGGAAACGGCCGAAAACGATCCGGAGGTCCTTGAAAACGTGTAATTTTAACATGCCGTTGTAATGCCGCGACAGTCGTATCGGCATACCGATGGAACCGGGGCATTTCTTTGCTGCAGACGACGGCCTCATGCTATATTCGACGGCAGCAAAAAGGATTCGGCGCGCCGTCGAGTTAACCCGCAGCGCGCGAACTTGGTACATTTGCAGAAAACCTGTTCAAAACCAAAGTCAAAGGGGTAGAACAAATGACTCGACGTCTGGTCTCCGGTGTTGTGGTCGGCGCGCTCGCGGCGGTCTTTGCCGGCGGCGCCGCCGCGCAGGCGAATCCGCAGGACACGGGATACTGGGTGACCGGCACGGTGCCCGCCGAACCCGCCCACAATGTGCTGCTGAGCGGCTCGTACGGCGGGAAGAAGGGCGTCGAGGACACGCTGTGCTGGCGCGCCGGGTACTGGACGCCGGCGATGGCCATCGAAGGCTGCGATCCCGACCTCGTGCCCAAGCCACAGCCCGTGGCCGCCGCGGCACCTGCGCCCGCTCCGGCGCCGGCTGCGGCGCCTGCCCCTGCACCCGCCCCGCAAGTCCAGAAGATCACGCTCGCCTCCAAGGCGCTGTTCGACTTCGACAAGGCGATCCTGAAGCCCGAAGGCAAGGCGGCGATCGATAGCGAGATCATCTCCAAGCTGTCCGGCGTTCAGAAGCTCGAGCTCGTGCTGGTGACCGGCCACACCGACCGGATCGGCACCCAGCAATACAACCAGAAGCTGTCCGAGCGTCGCGCCGATGCGGTCCGCGACTACCTGGTCAGCAAGGGCGTTCCGAAGGACAAGATCGAAACCCTGGGCATGGGCAAGACCCAGCCCCTGCCGGGTGTGGTCTGCCACCAGAAGAACTTCAAGCAGCTGGTCGCGTGCCTCGCACCCGATCGTCGCGTCGAGATCGAAGTGAAGGGCGAAGCGGTCTCGAACTGACCTGCGAGGAGCTTCACGTTCGCAAAGGGCCCCGCCGCGTGCGGGGCTTTTTGTTGGAGAGCCCCCGGAAAAACAGGGACGCACCACGTTTTAAAACGTGGTGCGTCCCTGTTTTTCGGTCGTGGGTGCCCTGCCTGCTAAACTGATTCCCGATGAGCGAGCGCGTTCCGAGTCCCGTCGACCTGCGCATCGACGCGCGCTGGGTGATCCCCGTCGAGCCGGCGGGAGTGCTGGCGGGCCATACGCTGATCGTCGACGCGGGGCGAATCGTCGCGCTCGTTCCCGCCGACGAAGCCGACCGCCGCTATGCCCCGCGCTCGCGGGTTGCACTTCCCCGGCACGCACTGATCCCCGGACTGGTCAACGCGCACACCCACACGGCGATGGCGCTGCTGCGGGGGATCGCCGACGACGTTTCCCTCAGGACATGGCTCGAGCAGCACATCTGGCCGCGCGAAGGCAGGTTCCTCGCCGAGGACTTCGTGCACGACGGCACGCTGCTCGGTGCGGCCGAGATGCTCCGGGGCGGCACCACCTGCTGCAACGACATGTATTTCTACACCGATGCCGCCGCGCGTGCCTATGAGCAGGCCGGGATGCGCGCGATGCTGGGCATGCCGGTGCTGGATTTTCCTACGTCGTATGCGGCCGACGCCGAGGCCTACCTGCAACGCGGCCTCGAGGCCCGCGATGCATGGAAGCACTCGCCGCGCCTGTCGTTCGCGCTCGCGCCGCATGCGCCTTACACGGTTGGCGACGCGAGCTGGGCGAGGGTCGTCACCTATGCGCGACAGCTCGACCTGACGATCCAGACCCACATCGGGGAAACGCAGCACGAGGTCGACGAGGCGCGCGCCACGACCGGCGAGAGCCCGCTCGCCCGACTCGACCGGCTCGGGGCGACCGGCCCCGGGTTCATCGCGATCCATGCGGTCCACGTCGATCCCGAAGACATCGAGCTGCTCGCGGCGCAGGGTTGCCACGTCGTGCATTGCCCTGCATCGAACATGAAGCTCGCGAGCGGCGTCGCGCCCGTCGCCTCGTTCCTGGCCCGCAACGTCAACGTCGCACTGGGCACCGATGGCGCGGCGTCGAACAACCGGCTCGACGTGTTCTCGGAAATGCGCCTCGCGAGCCTGCTCGCGAAGGTGACGACGGGGGACGCGAGCGCGCTGCCCGCCGCCCGCGTGCTGCGGATGGCGACCCTCGGCGGCGCCGCCGCGCTGGGTCTCGATCAGCAGGTCGGATCGCTGGAAACCGGCAAGCAGGCCGACGTCGTCGCCGTCCGGCTCGCCGACGTCGAGACGATTCCAATGTACGATCCCCTGTCCCACCTCGTGCACGCAGCCGGGCGCGAGCTCGTCACCGATGTCTGGGTCTCGGGCACGCGCGTACTCGACGACCGGAGGCTCGTCGGTATCGACGTGCCGGCGCTCGCGAGCCGGACGCAAGCGTGGCAGCAGCGACTGGCCTGACGATGATCAGCGACACCCCCAATGCCGACCCGGCGGAACTCGCCAAGTTCTCGGCGCTCGCGCACCGCTGGTGGGATCCGGGCAGCGAGTTCAAGCCGCTGCACGACATCAATCCCCTGCGGCTCGCCTGGATCGAGCAGGTCGCCGGCGGAATCGAAGGCAAGCGCGTCGTCGACGTCGGTTGCGGCGGGGGCATCCTCGCCGAGGCGATGGCGCGCAAGGGCGCGCGTGTCGTCGGCATCGATCTCTCCGACAAGGCGATCGGCGTCGCGCGCCTGCACCAGCTCGAATCGGGGACGAGCGTCGACTACCGGTTGACGGCCGCCGAGTCGCTCGCCACCGAGATGCCGGCGGGTTTCGACGTCGTCACCTGTCTCGAGCTGCTCGAGCACGTTCCCGAGCCCGCCTCGACGATCGCCGCCTGCGCCGCGCTGGCGAAACCCGGCGGCTGCGTCGTGTTCTCGACCCTGAACCGCAACCCCAAGTCCTACGTCCTTGCGATCCTCGGCGCCGAATACGTGCTGAAGCTGTTGCCCAGGGGCACGCACGACTGGACGCGCTTCCTGCGCCCGTCGGAAGTCGCGGCATTCGCGCGCCGCGCGAGCCTCGACCCGCTGGCAATGATCGGAATGACCTACAACCCCCTGACCCGCAGCTACCGCCTCGAGGACGACACGTCGGTCAATTACCTCGCCGCGTTCACTCGTATCGACGCGCATGCCGGCTGACCGGGCGCCCCGCCCGCTCCCGACCACGCTCCCGGTCGCGGCGGTGCTGTTCGATCTCGACGGCACGCTCGCCGACACCGCCGGCGATCTGGCGCTGGCCGTCAATCGCATACGCCGCGTTCGCGGACTCGAGCCCGTGCCGGTCGAGGCATTGCGCGCCCATGCGTCGGCGGGGGCCCGCGGCCTGCTCGGCGCGGGCATGGGCGTCACCCCGGATCACGCGGACTATCCGCAGCTGCGCGACGAATTCCTCGCGAACTACGCGGCGGGCCTGGCGATGACCACACGGCTGTTCGACGGCGTCGCCGCCCTGCTTCGCGAACTCGATGCGCGCATGCTGCGCTGGGGCATCGTTACGAACAAGGCGACGCGGTTTACGCAGCCGGTCGTCGAAGCGCTGGGCCTCGACGCCCGCGCGGGGGCCATCGTGTCGGGCGACACGACGGCGCATCCGAAGCCGCATCCGGAGCCCCTGCTGCACGCCGCGCGGCTGCTCGAGGTCGAGGCGAGCCTGTGCGTCTATGTCGGCGACGACCTGCGCGACGTCATCGCCGGCAATGCCGCCGGGATGTCGACCATCGTCGCGGAATACGGCTACCTCGGGAATTCGGGCAGCGCCGATGAATGGCCCGCTACGGGTTGGATCGCCGAGCCGCTGGCGCTGCTGCAGTGGCTGCCGGAAACGCCTCCGGCATGATCGGGCGCGCGCCCGGTCACTGCGAGCAGGCGACGTTCGCGAGCCACAGCTCCTGCGGCGCGCCGTTGCGCGATCCCACGATGCGCACTCCCTGATTGGCGATCAGCGGCCGAAGCACGGCGGAGATCACGTCGTCGGGGCTGCGCAGCGCGATTCCGTTCGCCTGAGAGATGCGGTCGCCGACCTTCAGGCCGAGCATCGCCGAGTAGCCGTTCTCCTGCGTGACCACCAGCCCCTGAGGCGTGGCGGCGAGCAAGCTGCGCCACGGGGCGGTGTCGCTGCCCAGCCCCCCGAGGAGCTCTGCGTTGAGGCGGACGGTTGCGCCGCCAAATCCCGCGGGCGCTGCACAGGAGGCTTTCGCAATCCCGGAACGCGAGGGCGGGGAAGCGCCTCCTGCCGACGCCCGGCCGGAACTCGCTGCCGCCGCGGCCCCGGTCGCCCCGGAAATCCCGGGTGACGACTGCGGCCCTGCCCCGACCTCGGGGCGCAGCCGCAACTCGCGCTCGATCGCGCCCTCGCGCACGGTGACCGTGTTGGGGGTGATCGCCGTGACTCTTGCGCCCGGCGTGAGGTCCTGTCCCGCCCTGACGACCTTGGGACCGCCGGGCAGGCTGAACAGCGCATACCCGTTCCTGGCGGGTTCGGCGATGATCCCGAGCAGACGGGCGTCCCCGGCGAGCGTCACATCGGGCGCCGAAGCCCGCGTCGCCGGCGGCGCGCCGCCCGCAGCGAACAGGTTGGCGGCGACGATGGTCGCGGCCGGATTGCGAGGCGCGATGGCCGCGATGTGCACCGTGGCGGGGCCGAACAGCTGCCAGCCCCACCACGCGACGACCGCGGCGAGCGCACACGATGCCGCGAGCGTCGCGATCGAGGCTACGATTCTCGGGGGGCGCCCGCCGCTATAATCGCGCGCTTCGCCCATCGCTTGGTCCATCGTCGGCGTGAATCCCCTTCTGCAACGATTGCAGCCTTACCCGTTCGAGCGATTGCGCGCGCTGCACGCCGGCGTGTCGCCCGATCCCGCGAAGTCCGCGATCAACGTATCGATCGGCGAGCCCAAGCACCCGACGCCGCGGTTCGTCATCGACGCCCTCGCGCAGGGCGCGGCCGCAGGCCTCTCGAATTATCCCACGACGGCCGGCACCAACGCGCTGCGCGAGGCGATCGCTGGCTGGCTCATGCGCCGTCACGGTCTTGCTGCGCTCGACCCCGTGACCGAAGTCCTGCCCGTGCTGGGCAGCCGCGAAGCGCTGTTCGCGTTCGCGCAGACGATCGTCGACCCGAGCCGGGTCGCAGCGACCGTCGTCGTCCCGAATCCTTTCTATCAGATCTACGAGGGTGCCGCGCTGCTGGCCGGGGCCGGCGTGCATTGCGTCAACGCGGTCGAGCGTACCGGCTACTCCCACGAATGGGACACCGTGCCAGACGCGGTCTGGGCGCGCACGCAGCTTCTCTATGTGTGCTCGCCCGACAATCCCACCGGACATGTACTGGATCTCGCGGGCTGGAAACAGCTGTTCGATCTTTCCGACCGGCACGGCTTCGTCATCGCCTCCGACGAATGCTATTCCGAGATCTACTTCGACGAGGCCCGCGCGCCGCTCGGTGCCCTCGGCGCCGCGGCGCAGCTCGGCCGTACCGGCTACGCGCGCGTGGTCGTCTTCGGCAGCCTGTCGAAGCGGTCGAACGCGCCTGGGCTGCGCTCGGGCTACGCCGCCGGCGACCGCGCGCTGCTGAAGGCATTCCTGCAGTTCCGGACCTATCACGGCTCCGCGATGTCGCAGGCGGTCGCCGCGGCGAGCATCGCCGCCTGGAACGACGAGGCCCACGTGGTCGTGAACCGCGCCGAGTACGCCGCCAAGTTCGCGCAGGTGACCTCGCGGATCGCGCCGGTCCTGCCCTGCGAGGTTCCGGAAGCCGGTTTCTACCTGTGGGCGAAGACACCGGGCGACGATGCGGCCTTTGCGCGCCGGCTGCTCGCCGAGGAGAACGTCGCCGTGCTGCCGGGGAGCTACCTCGCGCGCGAGGCCGGGGGCGTGAATCCAGGCGCGGGCCGCATCAGGATCGCCCTGGTGCCTCCGCTCGCCGAATGCGCCGAGGCGATCGAGCGCATCGTCGCCTGCGCCCGGCGCGGCTGACGACCCAAGTCGCGCCGACGGGCGCCCGGTACGGCCGTGTAAAATGGCGTCCTTTTCGCCAGCCGATTCGATGACGAGCCTGCAGCAGACGATCGACGCCGCGTGGGAGACGCGCGGCAAGCTGTCCCCTACCACTGCCCCCTCCGGAGTGCGCGACGCCGTCGCGCAGGTCATCGCCGAGCTCGACTCGGGGCGCCTGCGCGTGGCCGACAAGCTCGACGGCGCGTGGACGACCCACCAATGGATCAAGAAGGCGGTGCTGCTGTCGTTTCGCCTGACCGACAGCGCGCCGATCGGGCTCGCCGGTCCGCAGGTGCCGTTCCGGTTCTACGACAAGGTCCCGACCAAGTTCGCGCAATACGACGATGCGACGTTCGCGCAGGCGGGCGTGCGCGTCGTGCCGCCCGCCGTCGCCCGCCGCGGAGCGTTCATCGCGCGCGACGTCGTGCTGATGCCTTCGTATGTCAACATCGGCGCGTACGTCGATGAAGGACCGATGGTCGACACTTGGGCGACCGTCGGCTCCTGCGCCCAGATCGGGCGCAACGTCCACCTGTCGGGGGGCGTCGGGATCGGCGGCGTGCTCGAGCCGCTGCAGGCGAATCCGACGATCATCGAGGACAACTGCTTCATCGGCGCACGCTCCGAGGTGGTCGAGGGCGTCATCGTCGAGGAGAACTCGGTGCTGGGCATGGGTGTGTTCCTCGGCCAGAGCACGCGGATCTACGATCGCGCCACCGGCAGCGTCAGCTACGGGCGCGTGCCCGCCGGATCGGTCGTCGTTGCGGGCAACCTTCCCGCGGCCGACGGCAGCCACAGTCTCTATTGTGCGGTGATCGTGAAGCGCGTGGACGCGAAGACGCGCTCGAAGACCGGCATCAACGAATTGCTGCGGCTCTAGGCGCGCGATGTCCGTCAGCCTGAAGTCCCCTGAAGACATCGCCGGCATGCGCATCGCGGGCCGGCTCGCCTCGGAACTCCTCGACTTCCTGACGCCGCTCATCGGCCCCGGCGTGACGACCCGCGAGATCGACGCTGCTGCACACGACTACATGCTCAACGTGCAGAAGACGACGCCGGCGACGCTCAATTACGCCCCGCCCGGTCACTCTCCCTACCCGGCGTCGCTGTGCACGTCGGTCAACCACGTCGTCTGCCACGGCATCCCGGGCGAGAAGAAACTGAAGGACGGCGACATCGTCAACGTCGACGTGACGGTGATCAAGGACGGCTACCACGGCGACACCAGCCGGATGTTCTTCATCGGCAAGCCGTCGATCCAGGCGCATCGGCTGGTCGAGATCACCTACGAGGCGATGTGGCGCGGCATTCGCGCCGTCAGGTCGGGCGCGCACCTGGGCGACATCGGCTCGTCGATCCAGCGCTATGCGGAAGCCCACGGATTCTCGGTCGTGCGCGAGTTCTGCGGCCACGGCATCGGCACGCGCTTCCACGAAGACCCGCAGGTGCTGCATTACGGCCGTCCGGGCACCGGGCTCAAGCTGCAGGCGGGGATGATCTTCACCGTCGAGCCGATGATCAACGCCGGGCGCGCAGCACTCCGCTCGCTGGCCGCCGGATGGACGATCGTCACCGCCGACCATTCGCTGTCAGCGCAGTGGGAGCACACGGTGCTGGTCACCGATACCGGCTACGAAGTGCTGACGCAGTCCGCGGGGACGCCTCCTCCGCCCCCCGCCTCCGACTGAGAGTTCGCGGCGGATGAGCTTCGCGCCCGGCGCCGCCGCCGTCTCCCGTTCGTCGTCGCCGGCGTCGCGGGCGGAGCACTGGCGCCAGCTTCTGGCCGGCGGGCGGGCAAGGCTGCGCGAGGAGTTCCTCGCGACCGGTGACACGCTGCGCCTGCTGCGCGGCCTGTCGCGCCTGACCGACGAGGCGGTCGCCGGCGCCTGGGCCGACAGCGGCTGCCGCGGGCACTGCGCGCTGGTCGCCATCGGCGGCTATGGCCGCGGCCAGCTCTACCCTCACTCCGACGTCGACGTGCTGATCCTGCTGCCCGGCGCGACCGACGGCGAGGCGACGGTCGCGATCGAGGGCCTCCTCGCCACGCTGTGGGACATCGGCATCGAGCTATCGCACGCGGTGCGCACCGTCGCCGAATGCGTTAGCGAAATGGCAACGGACACGACGATCCGCACGAGCCTGCTCGAACACCGGCAGCTCGCGGGCTCGCGCCGCCTCTACGACGAATTCCGGCGCGAATTCGCGAGCTCCCTCGACGTGCGCGCGTTCTACGCGGCCAAGCTCCTCGAGCAGCAGCAGCGCCACCTGAAGTACCACGACGCGGCCTACAACCTCGAGCCCAACGTCAAGGAGAGTCCGGGCGGACTGCGCGACCTGCAGACGGTGATCTGGATCGCTCGCGCCGCCGGGCTCGGTCGCTCGTGGGGCGAGTTGGCGAAGAACGGACTGATGACGCCCGCCGAGGCGCGAGCGGTCTCGCGCCAGGAACGAACGATCGGCGCGTTGCGCGCCCGCCTGCACTACCTCGCCGGGCGGCGCGAGGACCGGCTGGTGTTCGACCTGCAGTCTGCGCTGGCGCGCGAATTCACGCTGGTCGACAAGCCGGCGCGGCGCGCGAGTGAACAGCTGATGCAACGCTATTACCGTGCAACGAAAGTCGTTCGCCAGGTCAATACGCTGCTCCTGCAGAATCTCCACGCGTGGCTGTATCCGGCCGCCACCGCTCCGGTCGCCATCGATGCCGATTTCCAGCGCGTCGACGAGCTGCTCGACGTCCGCGACGAGTCACTGTTCGAACGGCGACCCGGAGCGATGTTCGATGCGTCCCTCACCGTGCAGCGGCAACCCGAGTTGCGCGGCATGACCGCGCGCACGCT
>DAHUXO010000283.1 GCA_027307095.1 Betaproteobacteria bacterium
CACTTCATGGCCTGCGCGCGCGAGCTCGCGGGCCACCGCCAGCCCGACGACGCCGGCGCCGATCACGACGCGGTCGACGCGATCCATGCCGCCGGACGCTCAGGCGGCCAGCGGATCGTTGGCGGCCAGGCCGTGATCGACGTTGCGCCCGATCGCGCGCGCAACGGCGTCGAGCCTCGCCATCAACGACGCGAACTCGTCGATCGACAGCGCCTGGTCGGCGTCGCACCACGCCTCCGCCGGGCAGGGATGCACCTCGATCAGCAGCGCATCGGCGCCGGCGGCGACCGCTGCGCAGGACAGCGCGGGCACCATCCACGCCTTGCCGCCCGCGTGCGACGGATCGACGATCACCGGCAGGTGCGTCTCCTTCTTCAGCACCGCGATCGCGGTCACGTCGAGCACGTTGCGGTATGCCGTCTCGAAGGTGCGGATGCCGCGCTCGCACAGCATGATCCGGTGATTGCCGCCCGCCGCGATGTATTCGGCCGCCATCAGCCATTCTCCGATCGTCGCACTCATGCCGCGCTTGAGGATCACTGGAACGTCGACCTTGCCCACTTCCTTCAGGAGGTCGAAATTCTGCATGTTTCGGGTGCCGATCTGGATCACGTCGACCTTGTGCTCGAGGAAGGTGTCGAGCATGCGGACGTCCATCAATTCGGTGACGATCGGCAGCCCGTGACGCGAGGCTGCATCCTTCAGCATCGTCAGCCCCTCGACGCCCTTGCCCTGGAACGCGTAGGGGCTGGTGCGCGGCTTGAACGCGCCGCCGCGCATCAGCCGCGCGCCCGCGGCGGCGACGCCCGCCGCGGCCGCCTCCATCTGCGGCACCGTCTCGACCGAGCAGGGACCTGCGATCACCTGCACCGCGGCACCGCCGATGCGCGCGCCGCGCACGTCGACGACCGTGCTCGCCTTGTGCCATTCCCGCGCGACCAGCTTGTAGGGCTTCAGGATGTGCATCGAGCGCTCGACGCCGGGCAGCGGATCGAACATCTCGGGATCCAGCTTGCGCTCGTCGCCGACCGCACCGATCAGCGTTCGCTCGGTGCCGCGGGAGATGTGCACGTCGAGCCCGTGGGCCCGGATCTTGGCTTCAACCGCGGCGATTTCCGCCTCGCCGGCCTCAGGTTGCATGACGATGATCATGATGGACCTTCCTTTCCCGTGCACGGAAAAGCATCGGGCGGCCTTTTCAGGGGCCACCCGATGCGCTGTATTCCTGTCTGCTGTCGTTGCTATGCGCGCGCGCGGCCCTCGGAGAAGTCCGTAAAGTAAAAATAGCCCACGTACCAGGTCGCGGTGCGAAGCGAGTCCGGGAGTGAATTGGCGTGCATGGAAATCAGTGTATCAGGAACCGGCGGCGGCGCAACGCGGTCGGCTCGGGTAACAAGCTTCCCCTGGGGGTCCGTACCACGCGAGCAACACCCGCTGCGCAGGACGGATCCGGCATCATCGCGGACCCGCCCGTCGTGAAAGAGTCGCTCGCGCGACGGCGAGCAAGTCAGGAATGATGGCTGCGCCAGCTGTCGATTTCGCGCTCGATCGCCTCGGCGATGTAGCTCCGGATGAGCTCGCCGACCTGCCGGTTGATCGTGTCGACCAGCTCCGCGCTCGCCCGCTCGACGATCGGTTGCAGCCGCGCGCCGAGTTGCTCGCGCAGCCCGGTGTCGGTGAAGAGGTCTAGCCGCTGCAACACCTGGGAGCGGATCTCGTCGGCGAGCGCATCCCAGTCGGGACTTGCGCCCGCGACCGCCGGGGCTGCCGCCGGCGTCGCGTGGCCGCCGCGATCGTCGGCCGCGATGCTCGCCTCCAGGACCTCGCCGCGATCGGCTTTTTCACCCCAGCCCGAATCTCCCTGCAGCGGCGCCGCTGCTTCGTCCCCGGCCGGGGGGATCTCGAGGATGAATTCGTCGTCGGCCAGGTCGTGGCCAGCGGACGCGGCGGCAATGTCCGGCAGCTGCGGCACGACCCCTGCCGCCGCCAGCGGCTCCTCGTCGCGACCTCGGAGCGCTTCCCCGGCCGCGGGCTCCACCTCGCGGCTGGAGCCGGCTTCCGCGACCGGGCTCGCCGCGCTTTGGTGGACGAGCGCGGCAGCCTCCTCGGGGATCAGCGGCTCCAGCATCTCGATGCGCGCAGGCAAGCGCGCGATCTCTGCTTCGTCCGCGATCTCGACGGCATCGGTCAGGACCGGAAGGTCGGCGAGCGTGTCCAGCGAGATCGGGTCGGCGTCGACAGCGTGCGCGGTCCCGGCATCGCCGGCGCCGTGGGCATCGTCGGCGGTCTCCGCAGCAACGCCCGCGTCCGGAAGCACCAGCGTCGGCGCCAGCGGGACGGCGGCGTCGACGGCGAGCGCATCGGTCAGCGTCGGTACATCGCGCCCTTCGCCGGCCAGCGTCGCATCCTCGCCGGACAACGTCGTGTCGTTGCCACCCTTGAATCTGCCGCGCCTGCGGTTGCGGCGCATCAGCGCATCTGCCTGTTGAAGGAGTTCGCGCGCCGACGGCATCTAGTCGCGGCTCGACAGCGAGAGGTTGTGCGTGCGCAGTTCGTAACCGCGCTCCCGGTAGAAGCGGAATCGCGTGCGTCCGGCGGTCACTTCCTCGTCGCGGGCGCCGACGATCTCGGCCAGGCGCTCGAACCGGCTGAAGAAAGGCGGGGGCTCCGCATGCAGGTTGATCAGCACCCCGGCGGGTCCCGCGTGCTCCAGCGATTCATCGATCAGCACCGGAGTCTCGCCCGCCATCGGGCTCGCGAGGCGGCAATGAGGGATGAACGCGACCTGCGGTTCCTGCCACAGCAATCGGTCCAGCGCTGCGCTCGCCGCCGCATCGGGTGTCAGGACGCGCACCGAGCCGTGCTGGCGGTATGCCTTGACGACGAGCTTCGCCGCGGTCCGCAGCGGATCGTCGACGTGGGAGTAGAAATCGATCGCAGTCATCGCTCACGCGGCCGATTCGTGGGCGAGGATCCAGGTCGCGAGCAGCGGCACCGGCCGCCCGGTGGCCCCCTTTTCCTTGCCTTCCTTCCACGCGGTGCCCGCGATGTCGAGATGCGCCCAGTCGTATTTCTTGGCGAAGCGCGACAGGAAGCAGGCGGCGGTGATGCTGCCGCCGGCACGTCCCGCAATGTTAGCGAAATCGGCGAAGTTGCTCGCGAGACCCTCCTGGTAGTCCTCCCACAGCGGCGGCTGCCAACCGCGGTCGTAGGCGTCGTCACCCGCCGCGAGCAGCGCGCGCGCAAGCGTATCGCTGTTGCTGAACAGGCCGCTGGCGACATGGCCAAGCGCAACGACCATGGCGCCGGTCAGCGTCGCGATATCGACGACGGCCTCGGGCTCGTAGCGCTCGGCATAAGTCAGCGCATCGGCGAGGATCAGGCGCCCCTCGGCGTCGGTGTTCAGCACCTCGACGGTCTGCCCGGACATCGTCTTGACGATGTCACCGGGCTTGGTCGCGCGGCCCGACGGCATGTTCTCGCAGGCCGGAATCAGGCCGATCAGGTTCAGCTTCGGCTTGAGTTCGGCGATCGTGCGAAACGTTCCCAGAACCGACGCGGCGCCGCACATGTCGAACTTCATCTGGTCCATGTCAGCGGCAGGCTTGATCGAGATGCCCCCGGTGTCGAACGTGATTCCCTTCCCCACCAGCACCAGCGGCTTCTGCTTCCTCTGCGACTGTTCGTACTCGAGGACGATGAAACGCGGGGGCTCGTCGCTGCCGTTGGTCACCGACAGGAAGGATCCCATCCCGAGCGCCTCGATCTGCGGACGCTCGAGCACGGTCACCTTGACGTCGGGGAATTGCCGGGCGAGCTCCTGTGCCCGTTCGGCCAGGTAGCGCGGAGTGCAGACGTTGCCGGGCAGGTTACCGAGATCCTTGGCGAAATCCATGCCGTTCGCAATCGCGAGGCCGCGCGCGGCCGCGGCTTCGCCCGCGGTGAGATCGGAGCGCTGCGGAACGGACAGCGTCAGCTTGCGCAACGGGCGGCGGACCTCGGCCGGCTCGCTCTTCATCTGCTCGAAACGGTAGACGGCGTCCATCGCGACGACGACCGCATGCTCGACCCGCCACGCCACTTCGCGGCGCTTGACCTTCTCCTCGGTCAGGTAGATGACCGCCTCGTACGAGCCGGTTTCGTTCAGGAGCTTGACGGCATTGCGAATCCCTTGGCGGAACTCCTTGTCGCGGAAATCCCGCTCCTTGCCGAGCCCGACCAGCAGCACCCGGTCGGCGAGGGTTCCTCGCACGTTGTGCAGCAGCAGCGTCGCGCCGAGCTTCCCTTCCATGTCGCCGCGCCGGATGATTTCACTTATGTACCCGTTCGAAGCCCGGTCGATCAGTTCGGCCGACAGCGAGAGCTTGCGATTGTCGAACACGCCGACCACCACGCAGGCGCTGCGCTGCTTCTCGGGACTGCCGCTTTTTATGGTAAATTCCATCGCGCTCCTCGGATTTCGTCGCTGACGTTTTTGTGCTACGAGGCCCAGTCCTGCGCATTATCGGCAAAACGCCGTAAAAAAGTCAAAATTTTCCCGCCGTCATGATTTTCCGGCGCAGCCTGGTACGCGAGCTGACGGCCACCGCGGTCGGATTGTTCCTGATCCTTCTCGCCATTCTGTTCACCAATCTGGTGCTGCGACTCCTCGCCCGCGCGGCGGGGGGCACCGTGGCGCCCGAAGGCATCCTGGCGCTGCTGGGATTCAACGCCCTCTTTTATTTCAATATCCTGCTGTCGGTCGCGCTGTTTTTGACCGTGCTGCTGACGCTTTCGCGCTGGTATCGCGACAGCGAGATGATTGTATGGTTTACGTCGGGCCTGTCGCTGGTCGACTGGCTGCGGCCGATCCTGTTGTTCGCGGCGCCGTTCCTGGTCGCGATCATCGTACTTTCGCTCTACCTGTCGCCCTGGGCCGAGCAGCGCAAGCTCGAGTTCGAGCAGCAGTTGAAGTCGCGTGACGACATCTCGCTGGTGACGCCGGGGCTGTTCCGGGAGTTCCCGCGGGCCAACCTCGTCGTTTTCGTCCAGAGCGTCAATCCGCTCGACAACACGGTCCGCAACGTCTTCCTGCACAGCATCGAGGACAAGCAGGATTCGACGACGGTCGCGGCGCGCGGCAAGCTCGAGGACATGCCCAACGGCGACCGGTTCATCGTCCTCGAGCATGGGCGCCGCTACCAGGGGACGCCGGGCACTGCCGACTATCGCATCGTCGAGTTCGAGCGCCTAGGTCGGCGCATCGAGCCCAGCGAGGTGCGCGCCTTGCCGACGTCGACCAAGGCGCTGCCGACGCCCGCGCTCCTCGTCACCGACGACCGTGTCGACCGCGCCGAGCTCTTCTGGCGGATCTCGGTGCTGATCTCGGCGCTGGTGCTGACGCTGCTCGCGGTCCCGCTGGCCTACGTCAACCCACGGATGGGCCGCTCGTTCAACTTCTTCGCGGCGATGTTCCTGTACATGCTCTACAGCAACTGCCTCAACATCGTGCAGAGCCTGATCGCCCAGGGGCGCCTCGATTTCTGGGCGGGACTCGCGCTGCCGCACGTCATCGCGCTGGTCGTCGTCGTCGTCCTCTTCCGCCACCAGCTCTCGGTCGCCGGATTGTTCGCGCGCGCTCCCCGCCCCGCGGCGCCCGAGGCCGCCTGACGCCCTCCCGATGAAGACGCTGCAGCGCTACATCGGTCGCGACGTTCTGCTCTCGACGCTGCTGATCTTCGTTGCGCTGCTCGCCCTGTTCGCCTTCTTCGACCTGATCCACGAGCTCGGCGACGTCGGGCGCGACAACTACACGATCAGCGCGGCACTGCTGTACGTGATGCTGAACCTGCCGTCGCGCCTCTACGAGCTGTTCCCGGTCGCAGCATTGATCGGCACGCTGTTCGCGATCGCCCAGCTCGTCGCGAACTCGGAATACACGGTCATGCGCGCATCGGGCATGTCACTCGCGCAGGTCGCATGGGCGGTGTTGCGGGTGGGCATCCCGCTGGCGCTGGCGACGTTCCTCGCCGGCGAATACGTGGCCCCCCCCGCCGAGCGCCTCGCGCAGACTGTCCGGTCGGCCGGCCACGGCGAAGGCGCGCAGGTGGTCGCGCAGCAGTTCACCTCGGGATTCTGGTTCAAGCAGGACCTGACCTTCGTCAACATCCGGACGGTGCTCGCCGACATGACGCTGCTCGGCGTGCGCATGTACGAGTTCGGCGACGACCTGCGCCTGAAGTCCGTGCGGATCGCGCAGTCGGGCACGTTCATCGGCAACGGGCAATGGAAGCTCGAGGACGTCAGGACGACCGAGATCGGGGCCGACCAGACCCGCGTGAGCTCCGAGCCCACCTACGTCTGGAAGAGCGTGCTGCGGCCGTCGATCCTCGACGTGTACCAGGTTGCGCCTGAGCGGCTCGAACTCGGGGCGCTCTACGACAATATCCGGGTGCTGAGCAGGAATGCGCAGAAGACTTCGCGCTTCGAGATCGCGTTCTGGAACAAGATCTTCTATCCGGCGTCCGTGCTGGTGATGATGATCCTGGCACTGCCGTTCGCCCACTTCCAGCGCCGCCAGGGAGGCGTCGGCTTCCGCATCTTCGCCGGCACGATGATCGGGCTCGCGTTCTTCCTGCTCGGACGGCTGTTCTCGAACCTCGGAGTGCTCAACGACTGGCCGCCGATCTTTTCCGCGGTGTTCCCCCTCGCGTTCTTCACCGCGATCGCGATCGCGATGATGTGGTGGACCGAACGGCGGTAGCGAAAATCAGGGACGGACCACGTTTTTCTTCGGAAATCCGGGAGAGAGTCGGTTTCACGCCATCCGCCCCGAACGCCCGGCGAGCGAAGAAAAACGTGGTCCGTCCCTGATTTTCGGCGGATCGCGATGCGCGTTACGCGCCTGCAGCCGGTGCGACGTTGGCGTACTTGTGCTGGCGCTCGCCCTTGACCCGGAACGACACGGTGCCGTCGACCAGCGCGAACAGCGTGTGGTCCTTGCCGACGCCGACGTTCTCGCCCGGATGGATCAGCGTGCCGCGCTGACGCACGATGATGCCGCCGGCGCGGATCGCCTCTCCGCCGTAGACCTTGACGCCGAGGCGCTTCGATTCTGAATCGCGGCCGTTCCTCGAGCTGCCGCCTGCTTTCTTGTGTGCCATGACGTATGCCCCTCAGCCGACGATCGCGTCGATCTTGAGCTCGGTGTAGTTCTGCCGGTGCCCTTGATGTTTCTGGTAATGCTTGCGCCGGCGCATCTTGAAGATCCGGATCTTCTCGCCGCGACCCTGCGCGACGACGGTGGCCTTGACGGTCGCACCTTCGACCGTCGGCTTGCCGACGCGGACGCTCTCGCCCTCGCCGACCATCAGCACCTGATCCAGGACCACTTCCGCGCCCACGTCCGCCGGTATCTGTTCTACCTTGAGTTTTTCGCCGGGGGCAACCTTGTATTGCTTGCCGCCGGTTTTTACGACCGCGTACATGAGGAGACTCCTCTGGATTGCGTTTGATGCGCGTTCCGCGTTCGATTGCGCGCATGACCAATGACTGCACTGCCCCCGCGCAAGACAGCGGGAAAGCTTTGGATTATAACGCATTTTGTGCAAACGCAGCAAGTGCCCGACCGACCGCCCAAGGACGGTCCTGAAGGACCGGGGCAGCCGGGGCGAAAGGCGCGGGTGCATCCGGTTCTCCGGTAAAATGCATGCTTTTCGGGCGCCTTGCGACCAATGCGGCCGCGACCGAGCGCGACTGCGCCCTTTCCCCATCTCCCCGCGAGCCTGTGCGCCCCCTGGTGCCGTGACCGTCGATTTCCTCAAGCCCGTCCTCGGCGCCGACATGGCCGACGTCGACCGGGTGCTGCGCGAGAGCCTGTCCTCGGATGTGGTCCTGATCCGGCGTGTCGCCGACTACATCGTCGGCGGCGGCGGCAAGCGCCTGCGCCCGGCCCTGCTGCTGCTGGCGGCGCGCGCCTGCGGCTACGGCGGGCGCGATCACCACGTGCTCGCCGCCGTGGTCGAGATGATCCACACGGCGACGCTGCTGCACGACGACGTCGTCGACGAATCGGCGATGCGGCGCGGCAACGCGACCGCCAACGCGGCTTTCGGCAACCCGGCCTCGGTGCTGGTCGGCGACTTCCTCTATTCGCGGGCCTTTCAGCTGATGGTGCAGGTGGACCGGATGCGCGTGCTCGCGATCGTCGCTGATGCGACCAACACCATCGCCGAGGGCGAGGTGATGCAGCTGATGCACGCGGGCGACGCCGAGCTCGACGAGCGGGCCTACCTTGCGGTGATCGAGCGCAAGACGGCGAAGCTGTTCGAAGCGGCAGGCCGCCTCGGCGCCGTCCTCGGCGACGCGGAGCCGGCCCACGAGGACGCGCTCGCGCGCTACGGCAGGCACCTGGGGATCGCGTTCCAGATGATGGACGATGTCCTCGATTATTCGGGACACACGGCCGAGATCGGCAAGAACCTCGGCGACGATCTCGCCGAGGGCAAGATGACGCTGCCGCTGATCCGCGCGCTCGCCGTCGGCTCGCCCGCAGAGGCGAGTCTGATCCGCCACGCGGTTTGCGGCGGCGGGCTGACCGATTTCGGGCCGGTCGTCGCCGCTCTGGAACGCAGCGGCGCCCTGGCCTACGCGCGCAAGCGCGCGGAAGCCGAGGCGACGGCCGCCGCATCGTGCCTCGACGGCTTGCCCTCGACGCCGGCGTCCGCCACTCTGCTACAATTATCGACTTTCGCGGCGCAGCGTACGTACTGAAACGGTACGTGCGATTCCCGGGCGTCGCGCGCAGCAATCGGCAGCACGCAGCATTCGCAGGCGCCCGCCGGCGAGTTTCGGCAGCAATCGGGGTGTAGCTTAGCCTGGTAGAGCGCTACGTTCGGGACGTAGAGGCCGGAGGTTCGAATCCTCTCACCCCGACCACGATTTCCCCCCGCTTGAGTCTTCCGGTCAGGGGTTCCCCTATAATCGCGCTGACGGTGCCCATACGGCCCCGCGTTCGCCAGGGAGGGATGTCCATGTTGACCCGCATCGCGCTGGCCGCGCTCGCCGCGGCCTGCTTGCCCGCGTTCGCACAAACCGTTCCCGCAGGCTATCCCGCCAATTACGCCGGGACGCTCGCCGCCGCGGAGAAGGAAGGCAAGGTCGTGGTTTACAGCACGACCGACACCAAGGCGGCGCAGCCACTGATCAAGGATTTCGAGGCGCTCTACCCGAACATCAAGGTCGAGTACAACGACCTCAATTCGACCGAGATGTACAACCGCTTCATCGCGGAGGTCGCCGCGGGCCAGGGGGCCGCCGACGTCATGTGGAGCTCGGCAATGGACCTGCAGGTGAAGCTCGTCGACGAGGGCCATGCGATGACCTACGTATCGCCCGAAGTGCCGAAGCTCCCGCACTGGGCCGTCTACAAGAACCAGGCCTGGGGCACGACCTACGAGCCTTGCGTGTTCATCTACAACAAGCGGCTCGTCACCGGCAGCGACATTCCGCAGGATCACGCGTCCTTCGCGAGGATCCTCAACACCGAGTCGGCGAAGTACAAGGGCAAGGTCACGACCTACGACATCGACAAGAGCGGGCTGGGCTTCATGTTCTTCGTGCAGGACACGAAGTACTTCGCGGGCATGAAGGACCTGGAGCGTGGATTCGGCAAGACCGGCTACCGCGTCTACTCGGCGACCGGCAACATGCTCGAGAAGGTCTCGTCGGGCGAACACCTGCTGGGCTACGACGTCCTGGGTGCCTACGCGCTGGTGCGCGCGAAGAAGGATCCGAACTTGGGCGTCGTGCTGCCGAAGGACTACACGCTGGTGCTCTCGCGCGTCATGTTCATCAGCAAGGCCGCCAAGCACCCGGATGCGGCCAAGGTCTGGACCGACTACATCCTGTCGGCACGCGGCCAGAAGGTGATCGGTGGCGCAGTCGAGCTGTTCGCCGTGCGCAACGACATCGATGCCGAATACACTGCGGCGAAGCTCGACAAGGAGCTCGGCGACAAGGTGAAGCCGATTCCGGTCAGCGCGGAAATCACCACCTATCTCGAGCCGGCGAAGCGCCTCGAATTCCTGAAGGACTGGAAGGCCGAACTGGCCGCGGGCGCCAAGTAGCCGGCGCCGGGTCGCCTGCACACGCGGCCGCCGCGCATCGCCGCGGCGCATCCGCGTTCGGGACTGCCGATGACGAGCGCAGCCAACCCCTCGCTGCCAGCCAACCCGGGCCCGGGGGGGCTCGCGTTCGCCCGCGGGCTGCCGCGGGCGCTGACGATCGCGCTGACCGCAGCCGCCGTGCTTGCGCCGCTGTCGCTGATCCTCTACCAGAGCCTGCTGTCGGCGCCGTTCTTCGACGCGAACAAGGTCCTCGGGCTCGACGCCTACCGGTTCATCTTCGCCGACCCAGATTTCTGGAGAGCGCTCGGCAATTCGCTGCTGATCGCGAGCGGCATGACGCTGATCGCGGTGCCGCTGGGCGGCGTGCTGGCGTTCGTGATGGAGCGCAGCGACCTGCCGAGCAAGCGAATCATCGAGCCGCTGATTTTGGTGCCGAGCTTCGTGTCGCCGATGGTGCTGGCCTTCGGCTACGTCGTCTCCGCGGGGCCGGTAGGGTTCTACTCGGTGCTCGCGACAAAGCTGTTCGGCGGCGTTCCCTGGGGCCTCTACTCGGTGCCCGCGATGGCGGTCATCGCCGGGCTGATGCACGTTCCCAACGTCTACATCTACGCATCGTCGGCACTCAAGAATCTCGGCTCGGACGTCGAGGAAGCCGCGCGGATCGCAGGCGCCTCCCCGCTGCAGGTCGCGATGTCGGTGAGCCTGCCGCTGATCATGCCGGCGCTGCTGTTCTCGTCGGTGCTCGTGTTCTTCCTCGGTCTCGAGCTCTTCGGCCTGCCGCTGGTCCTCGGCGATCCCGAGGGCCATCTGGTGCTTTCGACCTACCTCTACGAGCTGACCAACAAGCTCGGGACGCCGTCCTACCACCTGATGGCCGCGGTGGCGATCTGCATCGTTGCGCTGACGGTGCCTCTGGTTCTGCTGCAGCGCAAGCTGCTGCAGAATACACGCAAGTACGCGACGATCCGGGGCAAGGCCGGACGCGTGCGTGAGCTCCCTCTCGGCCGCTGGAAATGGGCCGCGATCGCGCTTGTCTGCCTGTTCCTCCTCGTGACCGTCGTCGTTCCGTTGTCGGGAATCGTGCTGCGCGCCTTCGTCACCAACTGGGGTCTCGGCGTGAGCGTGATCGATGCGCTGACGCTCGACAATTTCCGCGCGGTGTTCGAGGAGCCGACGCACACCCGCGCGATCTGGAACACCGTGCTCCTCGGCACCATCGGCGGCGCGATCACCGTCGCCTGCTACACCGCGATCGGCTTCGCGACCCATCGTCGCAACGACGCCTGGTCGCGCATCGTCGACTTCCTGGTGCTGGCTCCGCGCGCCGTGCCGGGACTTCTGATCGGGCTGGCCTTCCTGTGGGTGTTCCTCTTCTTCCCGCCGCTGACCCCGTTGCGCACGACGATCTTCAGCATGTGGCTGGCCTACAGCGTCGTGTGGCTCGCCTACGGCATGCGGCTGATCTCGTCGTCGCTGATGCAGGTCAGCCCCGAGCTCGAGGAGGCGGCGCGCACCGTCGGCGCGCGGCGCGGCCGGATCTCGCGCGAGATCACGCTGCCGCTGATCCGGGCCGGCCTGCTCGGCTCGTGGCTGCTGGTGTTCATGATCTTCGAGCGCGAGTACTCGACCGGCGTGTACCTGCTGGGACCCGGGACCGAAGTCATCGGCGCCGAGCTCGTTTCGCTGTGGCAGGGTGGCGCGATCGACGTCGTCGCGGCGCTGGCGCTGATCAACATCGTGCTGGTGTTCATCGGCCTGGCAGGCGCGCTGCGCTTCGGCGTGAAGCTGCGCGACTAGGCCCCGTTCCGGCCATCCCCGAATCCCAGGACCACGCCATGCCCGAGCTCAGCGTCGACGACCTCCACCTGCGCTACGGCGACAGCCCGATCCTCAAGGGGGTCTCGCTGACACTCAATCGCGGCGAGGTCGTGTCGCTGCTGGGGCCCTCCGGAAGCGGCAAGACGACCCTGCTGCGCGCGGTCGCCGGTCTCGAGGTCCCGCACCAGGGGACGATCCGCATCGGCGATCAGCCCGTGTTCGACGGGGCCTCGGGGGTCGACGTGCCGGCGGAGGGCCGCAACCTGGGGCTGGTGTTCCAGTCCTACGCGCTGTGGCCGCACAAGAGCGTGTTCGACAACGTCGCGTATGCGCTCAAGCTGCGCAAGGTCGCCGCGCCGGAGATTCGCACGCGCGTCGAGGCTGCGCTCGCGCAGCTCTCGCTCGAAACCCTCGCCGCACGCTTCCCGCACCAGCTTTCGGGAGGCCAGCAGCAGCGGGTGGCGCTGGCGCGCGCACTGGTCTACAACCCGCCGGTGATCCTGCTCGACGAGCCGCTGTCGAACCTCGACGCCAAGCTGCGCGAGGAGGCGCGCGCATGGCTGCGCGAGTTGATCGTCCGGATGCAGCTGTCGGCGCTTTGCGTCACCCACGACCAGGGCGA
>DAHUXO010000296.1 GCA_027307095.1 Betaproteobacteria bacterium
CACGCTCGGCCATCGCGAAGCTCCAGGGCTTCGCGCGTGTCGACTCGAAGCGGTTGACCAGCGCGTCGAGGATGCCCCGTGCCTCGACCGGATCGTCGATGACCTGCATCGTCGCGTGCGCGTGGACCGTAGCGTAGTTCCACGTCGGCACCGCCTGCGCGGGCTTCGCGTACCACGAAGGCGAAACGTAGGCATGCGGACCGTGGAAGATCGCGATCGACTCGGCGGCAGCGGCGTGGCGCCAATGCGGGTTGGCCCGCGCGACGTGCCCGATCAGTTCGCCGTGCGGCTCGCAGCCCGGGACGAGCAGCAGCGGGACGTGCGAGATCATCGGCTCGGGCGAAGCCGGGGTCACCAGCGTCGCGAACGGGTGATCGTGCATCAGCCGGGCGACGGCGGCGCGTTCCGTCGCGTCGAAGAGCGCGGGCGTGTACAGGCTCACGAGCCAGTCAGCGGCAGCGTGTAGAGGGTCATCGGAAGGGCCGAGTTCTTGTCGAAGGTCGCGCCCGCCTCGACGCCGATGCGTGCGATGGCCTCGGCGCTGCGCAACTGTCCGTAGCGCGAGTGCATTGCGCCCAGCGCGAACTCGCGTCCCGATCCCGCGGCCCAGAACTGCGTGTACTCGAACACCTCGCGCATCGAGAACACGCCGAAGATGCCGTTGCCGTTGGCGATCAGCGCGGTCATCTGCGTCGATTCGTAGGGATCGTCCTCCTCTTCCTTGGGATTCAGGAAATGCTGTTCCTTGAGGATCGGGTGCAGCTTGCGGAACGTCTCGAAGATCGCGGACTTGTTCGTGAATTCGAGGTCGGCGTGCTTGGCGAGCAGGCTCTCGAACACGAGCTGGTGCGCCGCCGATCCGCACAGTCCGATGAAGGTGTCGCGGTGGCGGACGATCTTGTCGTAGGTCCGGTCGTGGACGGCGGCGAGCCGGGTGTCGCCGAACGTGGTCAGCGAGTCGGCAGCGATGGCGACCTGGTCGCCCTTGCGGACGACGACGAGTGTGGTCATTAAGCGGAATGGGAGCGGCCTGGATGGTTCCGCTCAGGGACGTTGAACGCGGCAATTATACGCGAGGCCCGGGTGCCTGGAACCCGCGACGCGGCTGCGCGCTCGCCCCGGTATACTTGCGCGCGCCGGCACACCGTTGCGCGCACGGCCGCCCGGTGCCTCGAGGAGAATGCTCCGCATGGGAACCTTCCGATTCGTGCTGGCGCTCGCCGTCCTGATCGCGCACGTCGCGACGAGCATCGGCGCGTCGGTGATCAATCGCCAGTCGCTGCACATCCTCGTGTGGTCGGGCGAGGCCGTGTTCGCGTTCTTCATCATCTCGGGCTTCTACATGAGCCTGATCATCAATGAGAAGTACGCGAAGCTGCGCAATGGCCGCTGGCGCTTCTACGCGAACCGCGCGCTACGCCTCTATCCGATCCACTGGACGATCCTGCTCATGTACGTCGCGGCATACGTCCTGTCCGGAACGCCGTCGTTCCTGACCGGCGCCTACCGGGAGCCTCTGGGACGCTGGCTCTACGCCGTCGGGGCCAACACCTTCTTCCTCGGTGTCGAGGTGCTGCCGATTCGCGACGTCTCGAACTGGAAGTTCGTCGTCGGGCCGATCTGGTCGCTGAGCATCGAGTTCTACTTCTACCTGCTGGCACCCTTCATCGTCGGGCGCAGCCTGCGCGTGCTCGCGGCGTTGTGCGCCCTCGCGCTGATCTTTCGCCTGGCCCTCTACCACGCGGGCGTGCCGATGCTGCCTTGGCGCTATTTCTTCTTTCCGGCCGACCTGGTGTTCTTCCTGATGGGCAGCCTGTCCTACCGCCTCTACGCATGGCTGCAGGGCAGGGCGATGGCCAGGTACCTGGGCGCAGGCGCCGCGGCGCTGCTCGCGCTCTGCGTCGTGTCGCCGGCGCTGTGGACCGCGCCCGACCTGGACCAGCCGATCGCGTGGCTCTTCTACGTGTGCGTGTGGATCTGCACGCCGCTGCTGTTCAACCTGACCCGGGCGTGGAGGCTCGACAACGCGCTGGGCCAGTTGAGCTATCCGGTCTACCTGTCGCACGTCCTGGTCATCGACGTCGTCACGGGGCTGGACCTTCGGCATGTCGATAAGGGACTGGTGGCGACCGCGGTGACGATCGTCCTGTCGGCCGCGCTCTACGCTGTCGTCGACCGGCCGATCGAGCGCATCCGCAGGCGGCTGGGCTCGGGCCACGCAGCGACCGGCGTCCCGAAGACGGCTGCGACGATTCAGGTCGCGGGCTGACGACGCCAGCCGGCGGACGCCAGCCGGCGCGCGTCGAGGACCCTGCGCTAGACGGCGCTGCGCTCCAGTGCTTCGCGGCTTCCGCCAGCGTCCGTGAACGCGGCATCGCGCTCGCAGCGTTCGAGCAGGCGCCGGTAGTGCGCGCCGAGGGCCTCGCCGGCTGCCCCGCCCGGATGGGTCTCGAGGTCGGCGTCGGTGGCCCGTTGGTTGCGCATGCCCGCCTCGAGAAACCGGTCGACTTCGTCGGCGTGCAGTTCGGTCGCGAGTGGCACGCCGAGATGGCGCGCGATCCGCTGCACGACGCTGCGCCAATCGTCGAGCAACTCCGTGTAGCGCACGTGCACGGCGTCGACATCGCCCGCGTCGACGAACGTCTCGATGCGCTGCATGTAGGCGAGCCACAGCGCGATCCCGTCGGCCACAGGCAGGTCGCCCTGCGCATCGAGCGAGCGCGCGGCTTCGAGCGGATTTCGCACCGGGACCACGTAGACAGGGCGGTAGCCGCTTTGCTGCAGCGTCCGATGCCACAGCGGCGCCAGGACGCAGATCCGCGGGTCCTTGATCAGGATGAAGGGAGCGTCGCCGTACTCGGTGGCCAGCAGTTCGCGCGAATCGGCGAGGAATTCGTCGACCAGCGGACCTTCGTGCGGAATGTCGAAGTCGACGCGTTTCCAATCGCCTCCCAGGTGGAGCAGCAGCCGCGCGTCGAGATGCCGGACCGCTTCCGATTCCCAGAATCCCTTGGGATTGATCCCCAGTCTCGCCGCGACGACCCGCTCCGGAAGGTACGCGCCGCACAGGTTGAGCACGCGCGACAGCGCCGACGTTCCGCTGCGGTAGAAGCCGAGCACCACCAGCGCGGTCTTGCCGGCGCGTTCCGGCGTCACGGCGCTGCGCTCGCGCGCTGCCGGCGCGACCGTGCGGCCGCGCCAGGCGGCGGCAACAGATCGCAGCAAGGGTACCGGAACGCGATCGCCTCGCCCGGTGCGAAGCTCCGCGCGCAGCAGCAACTCGCGATTGCCGGCGTACCGCGGGCTGAATTCGTTCGGCACGAGGGCGTCGCCGGTCAACGCCTGCGCCAGACGCTCCGCTGCTCCGCGCGCGGCCGCTATGGCAGCCTCGTTTGCCGTGCCCGCGTCGCCGTCTCGACGCGGCCCGCCGAGGAAATAGAGACGCAGGGCGACCGGCACCGGCTCCACCCTGTCGGAAGCGCGCATGCAGAAATCCCAGCCACGATGTTGCGCGTCGTCGTGCGCGTCGTCGCGATAACCGCCGAGATCGAGGAAGAGCTCGCGATCGACAAAGAGGTTGCCGTTCGATCCCGGGACGTCGTGATCGAGCAGGGTGAAGCTGGCGGGCTCGTTACCCATGAAATCGCGCTACCGCGGCACCCCTGCGCGAGGAGGACTGCTGCCGTCGTCGCCCGCATCGCCCTGATGGCCGAACTGCGAGAAACCCCACAGCGGCTCCGCACGCGCGATTTCGGCCACCATGCGCTCGATGCGCTCCGGGGCGTACCGATCGTCGGCGTCGAGGAACGCGAGGTAGCGCCCTTGCGCCTGCGCGGCGCCTTCGTTGGCCGCGCGCGCCGCGCCCTGGTGCTCTCGCCTGACGAGCTTCGCGGGAAAGGCGAGACCGGAAAGGCATCGCGTGACGACCTCTGCGGTGCCGTCGGTCGAACCGTCGTCGACGACGACGAGCTCGATGTCCGCGTAGGTCTGGGCGGCGACCGAGGCGATCGCGCGCGCGACGCCGCTTGCGCCGTTGCGGACCGGCAGCACGACGCTCACGCGCGCGGCGATCACCGGACTGGCGTGACGGGCGCGCTCGCGCGCGATGTACCCGGCGACGAGCGCTTCCTGGCGTGCATCGGCTTGCGGCGCCAGGAACTTGGCGAGCACCAGCCCCAGATTCTTGCGGACCCTCGGATCCGTCCAGCCGGTTTGCTCGGCGGCGTTCCACAGCAGGTCGAGCGCCTCGCCGTAGCGCAGCCGCTCGTACTGCAGGACGCCCAGCATGTGCAGCGAATCGAAGTTGCCGGGTTGGACCTCGATCGCCTGACGATAGAGCGCCTCGGCCTTCGTGAGCGAGCCCGAACGATGGGCCGCGAGCGCCTCGAGATGCAGTGCCCGCGGCGCGGCAGGCTCCACGCTGCCGTGACAGTGCTTGTAGCGCTTGCCGCTGCCGCAGGGGCAGGGATCGTTGCGATTCATCGGCATCCTGCTTGGCGCAAGGCGTCGATGGGGTCGGGTCCGGGCCTGGTCATGCAGTGGGTCGTCGGCGCTTCGGTTACCGGGTGCGGTGGCGTCGTGATGATAGCTCAATCGTCGACGAATGCCCCCGGGGCATCGCGCGCAGGTCGCGCTCGACCTGCGGGCCACGAGGCTCGCGCCGGAGGCCGCCGGGAGCGCGGGCAACCGGTCCGGTCACAACGCGCTGCACTGGAAGAACCCGTAGTGCCCGATGCAGTTGGTGAAGACGGCGTCGTGCCGCGAGCGCTCGAGGCTGTCCTTGGTCGCGAGGCGCAGAACGCAGTCCCGCCACGGGTCGGTATCGCTCCGGTAGCCCAGCTTTTCGCATGCCGGTCCGTAGACCTTGATCATGTCGTCGACTTCGCTTTGCATCGCCTTCGCGCGCTCGGCCTGCGTTGCGCAGCCGGAGAGGAGCAGGGTCAGGGTCAGGGTCGATATCGCGATTGCACGCATGGAATTCTCCGGGAGAATCGGGCGCCGGCGGCGCGAGTGGTCGATGCACGGCAATCACGCTGCGGCGCGCCGGACTTCCGCGCGGTCGCCGATTCAACGGCGCATGGGTCCGCTGCGTTGACCGGCGCACTCAACGCTGCGGCGATTGCGCCAGTCGGCCGCCGAACGCGGGGGGCGCCGGAACCAAGGGTGCCCGTGGCAGTCGTCGCGGGTCCCAGCGCGAGATCGCGAAGGCCCAGAATGCGGTGACGGACGCGGGGACTTCGGCCGGTGCCGGCTGTCCGAGGAAGCGCCACGCAGCGAGCAGGGCGGGGAGCGGGTCGCCGGCCAGCGCAGGCGCCCGGACTTGCTTGGAGAGCTTGTTCCCTTGCGCGTCGACGGCGACGGGGACGTGCAGATAGCGCGGCGTCGCGCAGCCGAGCGATCGCTGCAGGTAGATCTGGCGCGCGGTGGATGCGAGCAGGTCTGCGCCGCGCACGACGTCGCTGACGCCCTGCTCGGCGTCGTCCACCACGACGGCGAGCTGATACGCGTAAAGGCCGTCGCGCCGGCGCAGGATGAAATCCCCGACGTCGGCCGCGAGGTCCTGCGATTGGGGACCATAGTGGCGATCGACGAAGCCGACCGGGGCAGCCGGGACGCGCAGTCGCCACGCGAAGCCCGAATCCGCGGCTTGCGAGGCCCGCGGGTGCAGCGCGCGATCGCGACAGAACCCCGGGTAGACGCGCTCGCCGATCGCGCCAGGCTTCACTCCCGCGAGCTCGCGGCGCGAGCAGGCGCAAGCGTACAGCAGTCCCTGCGCATGAAGGCGCTCCAGCGCCGCCGCGTAGACATCGCCGCGCAGCGACTGTCGCCACACCGGCCCATCCCAGGTGAAGCCGAACCGCTCGAGGGTCGCGAGGATCGCATCGCTCGCGCCGGCCCGTACGCGCGCAATGTCGACATCCTCGATGCGCAGCAGCCACTGACCGCCTGCCGCGCGAGCATCGGCATGGCTCGCGAGCGCCGCGACCAGCGATCCGAAGTGCAGCGCACCGGAGGGAGAGGGCGCGAAGCGCCCACGATATCGTGCTGCGGCCCCCGCGCCCGTCGCGGTCACGTCCGGCGCAGTCAGTTCGACGGAGTGGCGGCGGCCGTGCGGACGGCGGCGACCGTGGTGGAGGGCTGGTAGAGCCGCTCGGCGGCAATCACCGCCATCGGATAGTCGGCCTGTCCGAGGCTGCCGTTGTAGCGCCCGAGCGCGCGGAAGAGATTGCCTTTTTCGGTGTCGAGGTAATAGCGCAGGATCGTGCAGCCGTAGCGCAGGTTGGTCCGCATCTGGAACAGGTTCTGGTCCGGCGCACCGATCTGCCGCACCCAGAACGGCATCACCTGCATGTAGCCGCGCGCGCCTGCCGACGAGATCGCGTACTTGCGAAAGTTGCTCTCGTGATGGATGAGCCCCAGCACGAGCTGGGGATCCAGGCCGGCACGGCTTGCTTCGTAGCTGACCGCCGCGAGCAGGTCGTGGCGCTCGCCCGGGTCCGGCAGTCGCTTGGCGAGGCGCGGCGACATGTCGGCGATCCAGGCGCGGACGTCGGGCTCGTTTTCATAGTTGCGCGGGGGCGGGTTGTCGGCGATCGAGCGCTGCAGTCCCATCACGACCGACGCCGACAGCTGCTCCTCGACCTGCGCGCCCGCGTGCGCCGGCAGCGGCGCGCAAAGCGCGGCGGCCAGCACCAGCGCCAGCGCTGCGGTTCTTGCGCAGAGTCTCGGTGTCGCGCGATGCATCATGCAGGTCCGACCTTGTCGATCACGTACGAAACGACGTCGGCGAACGCCAACTTGCTGGCGGTCGCCTCGCGGCGACCCTGGCATTCGACGACGCCCTCTTTCAGGCCGCGTTCGCCGATCGTGATCCGGTGGGGGATGCCGATCAGCTCCAGATCAGCAAACATCACGCCAGGCCGCTCGCTCCGGTCGTCCAGCAGCACCTCGACGCCCGCCTTCACGAGCGCATCGTACAGCCGGTCGGCCTGTTCCCTGACCGCCGCGCTGCGGTCGTAGCCGATCGGCGCGATGGCGACGGCGAACGGTGTCATCGCGGGCGGCCAGATGATGCCCTTGTCGTCGTGGTTCTGCTCGATGGCCGCGGCGACGATGCGGGTGACGCCGATGCCATAGCACCCCATCTGGATGACATGGGACTGACCGCCTGCGTCGAGATAAGTTGCCCCCATCGCTGTAGAGTACACATCGCCCAGCGCGAAGACGTGGCCGACCTCGATCCCGCGCACGATCGACAGGGTTCCCTTGCCGTTGGGGGACGGATCGCCGTCGACCACGTTGCGCAGGTCGGCGACCGCATCGGGCTCGCGGCAGTCGCGGCCGAAATTCACGCCGCGCAGGTGGTAATCGGCCTCGTTCGCGCCGCAGACAAAATCACTCATCACGGCGACTTGGCGGTCGACGATCAGCGGCATGTCAACGGGAATGCCGACAGGCCCGAGGTAGCCCGGCCGGCAGCCGGTGGCCCCGACGATCTCGGCCTCCGAGGCCCAGCGCCAGGCGCCGATGCCGGGGAGCTTGCCGATCTTCACCTCGTTGCCCATGTGATCGCCGCGCAGCAGCAGCATCTGCACCCGCTCCTGCGCATGGATCAACAGGCTCTTGACGGTGCGCGCGAGCGGCAGGCCGAGGAGCAGGGCGACGTCCTCGCAGGTCGACCTGCCCGGCGTGGGCACTTTCTGCATCGGCTCTGCGGGCTGCGCGCGCGGCGATGCGGGCGCGACGGCCTCGGCCTGCTCGACGTTTGCCGCGTAGCCGGAATCGTTGCTGTAGGCGATCGCGTCCTCGCCCGACTCCGCCAGCACCTGGAACTCGTGGGACGCGAAGCCGCCGATCGCGCCGGTGTCGGCCTCGACCGCGCGAAAGCGCAGGCCCAGCCGCGTGAATATGCGTTCGTAGGCCGCGTACATGCCGCGATACGACGCCATCAGGGCGTCGCGGTCGACGTCGAACGAATAGGCGTCCTTCATCAGGAACTCGCGCCCGCGCATCACGCCGAAGCGCGGCCTGATCTCGTCGCGGAACTTGACCTGGATCTGATACAGGTTGACCGGCAACTGCCGGTAGCTGCCGATGTCCTTGCGCACGATGTCGGTCATCACTTCTTCGTGCGTGGGACCGAACAGGAAGTCGCGTTGCTGCCGGTCCTTGATCTTGAGGAGCTGGGGTCCGAACTTGTCCCAGCGCTGCGTTTCCTGCCACAGCTCGGCGGGCACCACGTGCGGCAGGTAGGCCTCGAGCGCGCCGGCGCGGTTCATTTCCTCGCGGACGATCTGCTCGACCTTGCGCAGCGTGATAAGGCCGAGCGGCATCCAGGTATAGATGCCGGCCGCGACCTTCTTGACGAGCCCGGCGCGCAGCATCAGCTTCTGGCTTGCGACTTCCGCTTCCGCGGGGGCTTCCTTCAGGGTGTGCAGATAGAACCTTGAGACGCGCATTGCAGGCGTGATCCCGAGTGAGCTCGAATCCAAAGCATTGATTTTACCGTGCTTTCGCGGCGGACCCGCAGGCGTGCACGCAGCCGGCGCGTGGTGCGCAGGCGAGCGGCAGCTAGAATCGACCGATGGCATCGACCGATGAAATGCTCGACAGGCTCGCCGATCCGCGCGCGTGGCGGGCCGCGCCGGCATCCGACGCCGTGGTCGCGCGGCTGCATGCGCTGGCCATGGCCGGCCTCGACGCGCGAACGACGCGCGAAGAAGACGCTGCGCACGAGGACATGCGGCGAGCGCTCGTGTCGCTGCTCAGGTCGGGGGATGGCGGCGCGCTCGCGAAGGTGCTGACCGAAGCCGCGACGCTGCCCGCAGCCCGCCACCTGTGGCGATCGCTGGAGGCGGCGGAGCGTGACGCTGTCGCATCGGCAGGAGCGCTGGCGACGACGCTGTTCGCGATTCCCGTCGTCGTCGTTGCGAGCCGGACGTCGGAGAGTGCCCACGCGACGCTGCCCGCCGTGCTCCCGGAGCGCGAGGGCCTCGCGGCATTGCTGCGCGAGCACCGCGCGCTCGAAGGCTGCGAGACCTTCGCGCTGGCGACCGCGCTGGCAGGGGCCGAAGCGATCGACCTGCCGCGACTGCCTGCGCTGCTCGAGAAATGCCGCATCGGCGAAGGTCCCGACGCCGCGCCGTTGCCGCCGCTGGCAGTGCCCGCCGCGGACCTCGATCTGCGCGGCACTGGTGAGCGAGTGTTCCTGCGTTTCGTCGTCGGGGTCGCCGTCACCGCAGCGGGCTTCGATCCATTGCTCGGGAGCGAGGTCGGGCGATGGGGAATGCCGTTTGCGCAAAGGTTGAGCGCGGGCCTCGCCGTGCCCGGTGCGTCGGTCCTCGCGTTGCCGCGGCCTCCGAAGCGGCTCGTCGCGGCGCTGCGCGTCGGACGCACCGCGCAACGCGAGATCGGCGCGCAAGTGTTCGCGAGCAATGCGATCCGCAGGCTGCGCGCGAGCGTCGGCGAGCCGACCGCGGTCATCAGTGCGCATCGCGCCGACGATGCACCCGGGGGCGGGGAGTTGCGCGTGTCGCTGTCGTCGCCGTTCGAGCCGCAGGATGCGGAAGGTTTTCGCTGCCCGCTCCACCCCTACGAGGCGGTGCGCGATGTCGCCGGGATGCTCGTCTCGTTGCTCGACGACTGCCGGGTGTCCGATATCCGCGTCCAGCCCGGTGTGCATCCGGACGTCGATGCGACGACCGGGCTGCGCCTGCTGTTCAAGGAGACGGACGCCGGCGCACGCTTCCGATGCCGCTGACGTGCTGGCTGACCTGGGGATCGCCGAGGTACTCGATGCTGCCCGCACCCGAGATCGTCGCGCGCAGCGTCTTGTCCGCATAAACCACGACGCTGCCGATGCCACTGACATCGACCGACGCGTGGTCGGCATGCAGCCCCTCTGCGCGGTAGGAGCCTGCACCGGAAATCGCAACCGTCTCGTCGACGACGCGTCCCGCGATCTTCGCGTCGAGCGCGCCCGACCCGGCGACCAGCAACCGCTCGGCGTCGAGTTGTCCGATCCGCAGCGACGATCCGCCGGATGCGGCGATTTCCAGCGTATGCGCCCGCATTGCCCCGGCATCGAGCTTCACGGCGCCCGAAAGCGCGATCGCATCGAGGTTCCGGAACCGGATGGTGATGCGGGCCGCCGGTTCCTTCGATTCGGAGCCGAACAACCAGAACCAGGTCCGCGGGCGATCGCGCCCGGCGACGACCAGCGAGCCGTTGCGGACCGCGGCGTCGACCGCCGAGCCTCCCGCCGGCACCGACATCGCGACCGATTCGGCGTCGCCCTGGACGAGGGTCACGTCGGCGACTCCACCCACCTCGATCCGGTGGAACGGCGGGACGCTGCGGGTCTGCAGGGTTGTGGTGGTGCTCGCGGCCGGGGCCTTGGGCATCCTCGCGTGATTGAGCGTGAGCCAGGCCAGCGCTGCGGCGATGGCGACGCAGCCCAGGATCAGCAACGGAAGCAGTGCGCGGCGCATCGGCGGCCTCGGCGGGAATCACGATTGGATGCTGCGGGGGCCACGAACGGATTCTCCGAATTGGGCCGCCGCTGGCGCGGTGCCGGTCGCGCGCCCGAGTGGCGGACCCGGCGCGCGGATGCGAATTTCCCGGTTGACACCACGCGTCGTTCAGAATACGGTATACGGAATCCAGAAAATGACCGATCGACGATCGGATCGGCGCGCAACGGGCGCAGAGGAGATCCAGTGGAACATTCGAATGAGCGCATCCGGGTCATTGTCGCCAAAGTCGGCCTCGATGGCCACGATCGGGGCGTGAAGATCGTGGCGCGCACGCTGCGCGACGCCGGCAGGGACGTGATCTACACGGGGCTGCACCGCACGCCCGAAGAGGTCGTCGAGGCGGCGATCCAGGAGGACGTCGACGTCATCGGCATCAGCATCCTGTCCGGCGCGCACATGACGGTGTTTCCGCGCCTGGTCGAGCTCCTGAAGGCGCGCGGGGCCGACGACATCCTGGTCGTCGGCGGCGGCGTCATTCCGGACGACGACCTGCCGAAGCTCAGGGCGCTGGGAGTGCGCGAAGTGATGCTGCAGGACACGCCGCCGGCGGCGATCGTCGAGATGGTCCGCCGCGTCGTCGCCGAGCGCGGCGCGCGCTGATCCGGGCCGCCAGTCATGGAGCAGTGGTCGTTTCCACCGCGCTTCGACGCGGATTACCTGCCGGCGCCCGATTCGCGCTACTGGTTCCCCAGGCGCGAAACGATGGCGCCCGCCGAGCGCGAGCGCGCGATCCTCGAGAGGCTGCAGCGGCTGACCCGCTATGCCTGGGACCATGCGCCGTTCTACCGCCGCAAATGGGACGAGGCGGCCTTCCACCCCGATCACCTGCGCTCGCTCGAAGATTTCGAGTCGAAAGTGCCGGTCGTCACCAAGAAGGACCTGCGCGACGCGCAGGCGCGCGTGCCGCCTTTCGGCGACTACCTGTGCATCCCCGAGCGCGAGGTCCATCACATCCATGGCACCTCCGGGACGACCGGGCGCCCGACCGCCTTCGCAATCGGGCGCGATGACTGGGATGCGATCGCAAACGCGCATGCCCGCATCATGTGGGGCATGGGCATCCGCCCAGGCGACACCGTGTTCGTCGCGGCGATCTTCAGCCTGTACATGGGGTCCTGGGGCGCGCTGGCCGGCGCCGAGCGGCTGCGCGCCAAGGCGTTTCCCTTCGGTGCGGGTGCGCCGGGCATGACCGCGCGCGCCGCGATGTGGCTCGACCTGTCGAAGCCCGCGGCGCTCTATGCGACGCCATCGTTCGCGCTGCATCTGGCCGAAGTCGGGCGCAGCGAGGGCTACGACCCGCGCAATTTCGGGCTGAAGACGATGTTCTTCTCGGGTGAGCCGGGCGCGTCGGTCCCGGGCGTACGCGATCGCATCGTCTCGGCCTATGGCGCGCAGGTCGTCGACTGCGGTTCGATGGCCGAGATGACCCCGTTCATGCACGTCGCCGGCAGCGCGCAGACCGACGGCATGCTGTGCTGGCAGGACATCGTCTACACCGAGGTCTGCGATCCGACGACGTTCCACCGGGTTCCCTACGGCCAGCGCGGTACGCCGGTGTACACGCATCTCGAGCGCACGTCGCAGCCGATGATCAGGCTCGCCTCTGGCGACCTGACGCTGTGGGACGACGGCCCGACTCCCTGCGGACGAACGTATCCGCGGCTGCCGCAGGGCATCTTCGGCCGCATCGACGACATGTTCACGATCCGCGGCGAGAACGTCTATCCCAGCGAGGTCGACGCGGTCCTGAACCAGCTCGCCGGCTACGGCGGGGAGCACCGGATCGTCATCACCCGCGAAGGCGCGATGGACGAATTGCTGATCCGCATCGAGATCGCGCCCGCCGGCGACGGCGAGGCGGCGCGCGCTGCGTTGCGCGATGCGGCCTCGCACCGCCTGCAGAAAATGCTGGGGTTGCGCTCGCGGATCGACGTCGTCGCGCCGGGGACGTTTCCGCGCACCGATTTCAAGGCCCGGCGCGTCATCGACGACCGCGAGGTGTTCCGCGACATGAACGCGCGCCTGCGCCCCTGAGCGCCGCCCGGCCCCAAACGATGGCCTACATTCCTTCGCGCGAGCTCGAAGCAGGCGTTCTCGCCGGCGACACGCGCGCGATAGCGCGGTTGCTGACACGCGCGGAATCGGGGACTGCCGAGGCGCGGGCGACCCTCGACGCGATGTATGCGCATGCGGGGCGGGCGCATGTCGTCGGCATCACCGGCGTGCCCGGAAGCGGCAAGTCGACGCTGGTTGCAAGGCTCGCCGCCGCGGTGCGCATGGACGGGCGCAGGATCGCGATCGTCGCCGTCGATCCATCGAGCCCGTACTCGGGCGGTGCGATCCTCGGCGATCGGATACGCATGGGCGAGCTTGCCGGCGATCCCGGTGTCTACGTGCGCAGCATGGCCACGCGCGGCGCGCTGGGCGGGCTCGCGCGCGGAACGCTCGAGGCCGTCGATGTCCTCGACGCGGCGGGTTTCGACATCGTGATGATCGAGACGGTCGGCGTTGGCCAGGACGAGGTCGATGTCGCCCGCGCCGCGCACACGACCGTCGTCGTGTCGGCGCCGGGCCTCGGCGACGACATCCAGGCGATCAAGGCCGGGATTCTCGAGATCGCCGACATCCACGTCGTCAGCAAATGCGACAGGCCGGATGCGAACCGAACGATCGCCGACCTCAAGAACATGCTGGCGCTGGGCCTGAAATCCGGGACGGACCACGTTTTCACGGCCGCACTTGCTGGCGACAATCCAGTGGCGAAAACGTGGTCCGTCCCGGATTTCGCCGAGAAAACGTGGTCCGTCCCGGATTTCAAGGCCGCCCCGAATTCTTCGTGGCGGCCGCCGATCGTCGCGACGAGCTCTCCGCGCGACGAAGGGATTGCGGAGCTGCTCGCCGCGATCGATCGCCACCGCGGGGCGATGGAGGCGAACGGCGAAATCGACGCGCGGCGATCGCTGATCGCCGAGCGCCGGATGCTGGCGGCCGGTGAACAGATCCTGCGCGAGCAGTTCGCGCGGCATCGCGACGGGAAGATCGCAGCGCTGCTGCACGACGTGAAAGCGCGCACGCTGTCGCCGCATTCGGCGGCGGAAGCCTTGTTGCGCGATTTGCATATCGGAGGTGAATCATGATCGATCCGCTCGCCGGCGCGTCCGCCGGACCGGAGCCGCAGATACGCGACGCCCTCGCGAAGCAGGTCG
>DAHUXO010000320.1 GCA_027307095.1 Betaproteobacteria bacterium
GCGCCCGCTGCCTCGTCCGGCCCGACGATGGCTGGCTGCGCGTGGTCCTGTTCACCTGCGCCGCAGGCGCATATGCGCCGCTCAGCGCGATCTTCGGTGACGGCTACTCCGACGTATCGCGCCATGCGTTGCTGTTGCATCCGGCAGTCGCTGCGCTGGCGCTGCTGGGCATCGGACGAGCGCTGCGCAGTCCTGGCCCTGCGCGATCCCGTGCTTCGCTGCTCGTGGCCGGCGCCGCCTACCTGGCCCTGGTCGCCGCATTCGCGGGGAGTCTGTCCTTCGCGGTGCGCCATTGGCCGCTCGGTCATGGCGTCATCGACCTGCCCGCGACGCGGCGTTTCGACGGGGATGTGTATTCGATCCGTGGTTGGGCCGTCGACCCCTGGGGTGTCGCCGCGGTTCGCGTCGCAGCGTATCGCGACCTGGATGCGGCGACGCCTGCAGCGGAGTGGGACGCTCGCATCGGGCTGCCGGTCGGCGAACCCGGGGGCGAGTCGCTCGTGCAGTATTTCCCGAACTACCCGGGCGCGGCCGATGGCGGCTTCACGCTGGACATCCCGCGATCGGCGTGGCCGGCCGCTGCGCCCTGCCTGCGCACGCGCGTGCAGAACACCCTCGGCGTGGTCACCGAAATCGACCGGCGCTGCATCGAGCGGTGAGCGCTTCGTTCCCGCGTCGATTCCTCGCTGCACTGCGATCCCCGCTCGGCGCTGCGATCTCGGTTCGGCGCCGAATCATTCACGGCGGCGCGAATCGAGCCACAGCGTCACCGGCCCGTCGTTGACGAGGGCGACCTGCATGTGCGCGCCGAAGACGCCGGTCGCGACCGGCTAGCCGATGCGCCGGGCGAGCGCTTGCACGAACGCATCGAAGCGCGGGCGCGCGATCTCCGGCGGAGCCGCGGCCGACCACGACGGCCGGTTGCCCTTGTGCGTCGATCCGTAGAGGGTGAACTGGGAGACGGCCAGGATTGCGCCGTCGACGTCGCGGACCGACCGGTTCATCACGCCGTCCTCGTCGTCGAAAATCCGCAGATCGGCGAGCTTGCGGGCGGTCCACTCGACGTCGTCGGCGGTGTCGTCGACGCCGACGCCGGTGAGGACGAGCAGCCCGGCGCCGATCTCGCCGAAGACGCTGCCGTCGACGCTGACGCTGGCTTGGCACACGCGCTGCACCAGCGTCCTCATCGCGCGGGTGCCGGGCGACGGCTCATGGGGTCCGGACGACCTTGCGCTCGACCTCCACCAGGCGTCCGAACTGGAAGGTCAGGGTCGTGATCGTTGCCGGATCGTCCGGCGCGGGCATGTAGGTCCAGCGCGTGGTCTTGCGGCCGCTGCCCGTCGACATGTCGGGCCGGCCGACGCGCGCGACGACTTCGCCTTCGCTGATGCCCGGGAACAGGAATTTGCGCTCGCCGGCATTGCCACGGCGCTCCTCCGCCTTGCGCGATTTGCGCTCGGGCTTGCTGCGCGAGTCCGAACGCGCTGCCGCCGCTGCGCTGCGGGTCTGCGTTCCCGGCAGGAACGTGAACGGCACGACCGAAACGTTGGCAGGGTCGCGATCGAAGTCACGCAGTTCCTTCCCCGGCGGGCAGGGGTCCTGCTGGTAGGTGACGCTTCCGCTGTCGAGCGCGCACTTGTAGAGCCCCGCGAAGGCCGTGGCGGGGACCCCGAGGACGGCTGCGCCCGCGATCATGAGCGCCCATCGTGACGCGGACGCGGCAGACCGGATGCGGCGAAGCCGCGCGCCGGCGGTTTCGCCGGGGCGGGAGGCCCGGCGGGCGCACGACGGGCAGGGCGGGCAGCGGGCAGTGGACACGATGGCGGTACGATAGCGCCTTTCGAGTTTGGTTCGCACTACGCCTTTCGATGGACTCCCGCTCCGGTCTTGCCGCACGCGTCGCCGACATCTCGCCTTTCCGCGTGATGGAAGTCCAGACGGCTGCCCGCGCGCTCGAGGCCGCGGGGTGCAGTGTGGTTCACATGGAGATCGGCGAGCCCGATTTCCCGACGCCGCAACCGGTGCTCGACGCCGCGCGGCGGGCACTGGCCGACGGCGGCATCTACTACACGTCGGCGCTGGGCCTGCCCGAATTGCGCGAGGCGATCGCGCGTCACTACGCCGACCACTATGGCGTGCAGGTCGACGCGGGGCGCGTCATCGTCACGGCGGGCTCGTCAGCGGCGTTGCTGCTGGTGATGGCATTGCTGGTCGATCGTGACCGGCAGATCCTGCTCGCCGACCCGGGCTATCCGTGCAACCGCCATTTCGTCCGCGTGCTCGAGGGCGAAGCGCTCGCCCTGCCGGTCGGACCCGAGTCGCGCTACCAGCTGACGGCCGCGCTGGTCGAGCGGCACTGGACCCCGGCGACGTGCGGCGTCCTGATCGCCTCACCCTCGAACCCGACCGGCACGACGGTTCCGGGCGACGAGATGCGCAGGATCGCGACCGGCGTCGACGCGCGCGGCGGGCACCTGATCGTCGACGAGATCTACCTCGGCCTGACCTACGGCGAGCGCCCGAGGAGCGTCCTGGAGTTTGCGGACGAGGCGTTCGTGATCTCCAGCTTTTCCAAGTACTTCAACATGACCGGGTGGCGGCTCGGCTGGGTCGTCGCCCCCCTGCGCTACGTGCGCGACATCGAGAAGCTCGCCCAGAACCTCTACATCTCGCCTCCGACGCTGTCGCAGCGCGCGGCACTGGCCTGCTTCGAACCGGCGACGATCGACGTGGTCGAACAGCGGCGGCGCGCATTCGAGGCGCGACGCGATTATCTCGTGCCTGCACTGCGCCAGCTCGGATTCGGCATCCCGGTGCTCCCCAACGGGGGGTTTTTCGTCTATGCCGACTGCTCGCGGTTTTCCGACGACAGCGAGGCGTTCTGTCGCGAGGTCCTGCAGGGCGCAGGTGTCGCGTTCACCCCCGGCGTCGATTTCGGCAGCCACCGCGCCCGGCAGCACGTCCGCCTCGCGTACACGATCGACGAGCGCAAGCTCGAGGACGGCGTGGCCCGCCTTGCGCGCTACCTTGCACGCTGACGTCGCAGCGGCGGCGCATTCCGGTGCGCGTCGGCGCCGGCGGCGCCTGCTGGGGGTTGCTGCGCTGGGTATCGCCGGGTCGGCGCTCCTCGCGGCCTGCGCGAGCCTCGGCCCGGTCGATTACTACTGGCAGGGCGCCGCGGGAGAGATCGATCTGCTGGCGCGCAGCGAGCCGATCTCCGAGGTGATCGGCAATGCCGATCCGACGCTCGCGGCGCGTCTTGCGCGGGTGCAGGAGATCCGCGCCTTCGCGAGTCGCCGACTCGGGCTTCCCGACAACGGCAGCTACAAGCGCTATGCCGACTTGGGGCGGCGGTTCGTCACCTGGAACGTGTTTGCGACGCCTAAGCTGTCCCTCGCGCCCCACCAGTGGTGCTTCCCGATCGCGGGCTGTGTCGACTATCGCGGGTATTTCGACGAGGCCGCCGCGCGGCGCGAGGCGGCGCGACTCGCGGCCGAGGGCGACGACATCTACGTGGGCGGGGTTCCCGCGTACTCGACGCTGGGCTGGTTCGACGACCCGGTGCTCTCGACGTTCATCCACTGGCCTGAAACCGAGGTCGCGCGCCTGGTCTTTCACGAGCTGGCGCACCAACTCCTGTACGTCAAGGACGATTCGGTGTTCAACGAGTCGTTCGCGACGACGGTCGAGGAGGCCGGCCTCCGGCGCTGGCTTGCCGCGCAGAAGAACCCGCGGCTCGACGCCGAGGCGGCGCGCGCCGAACAGCTGAGGGGGGTCTTCAGGCATCTGGTGCGCACGACGCGTGCGAAACTCGTGCAGGTGTACGCAAGCCCTCTGGGTGCCGCCGCCAAAGAGGTCGCCAAGCGGGACGCTTTCGCGTCGATGAAAGCGGCCTACGAGGCCGCGAAGGCGGGCGAGCCGGGTCTTGCCGGTTACGACCGATGGTTCGCGCATTCACCCAACAATGCGAG
>DAHUXO010000324.1 GCA_027307095.1 Betaproteobacteria bacterium
CGCCGTTGCCGCAACGTTCCTGCAGAAGGACGCGCTTGTCGTCTACACCGACGGTCGCACGGCCGATTCCCACATGCGCCTGACGGCATCGAGCGAGAATTACCTGCGTCGCGGCAGCGACTACCTGAGCGAACTGCCGCCAGGCATCAAGACGGTCCCGATGGTCGTGCTGGTCGACGGCGGCACGGCCTCGGCCTCGGAGATCGTCGCAGGCGCGCTGCAGGACCACAAGCGCGCGACGATCCTCGGCGTGCAGACCTTCGGCAAGGGCTCGGTCCAGACGATCCTGCCGCTCGGCAACAATACCGGTCTGAAGCTGACGACCGCGCGCTACTACACCCCGTCGGGCCGGTCGATCCAGGCCAAGGGCATCGTGCCCGACATCGCCGTCGACGACGGACGCGAGCCGATGATCCGGATTCGCGAGGCGAACCTCGTCCATCACCTCGACGTTCCGGGCACCGGCGCCGCCACGAAGTCCGGCGCGGCGAAGGACGCGGTGGCGCCAGCGCCGGAGAGCAAGGCCAAGCCCGACAGCGGCCAGATCGACGTCCTGCCGCCGCGCATCGAGTTCGGCTCGGCCGACGACTTCCAGTTGAAGCAGGCGATGAATTTCCTGAAAGGCTCGCCGGTGATCGCGTCGGCCAAGACGGATACGCCCGAGACGCAGGTGAAACCGCAGTAACCGGACGGGCCCGCCCCGCTGACGACGACCGGCCAGCAGCCGGACGCGACGACAATCCGATGACGCCCGGCCACCGACCGGGCGTCGTGGTTTTGGCCGACACCGACATGGACGATCCGCAGCTCCTCCGCTACAGCCGGCACATCCTGCTCGACGAGCTCGGCCACGAGGCGCAGGCGAAATTCGCGGCAGCCCATGCGCTGATCGTCGGCGTCGGCGGCCTCGGCGCCCCGGTCGCGCAATTCCTGGCCGCCGCGGGCATCGGCACGATCACGCTGTGCGATGCCGATCGCGTCGACCTGACGAACCTGCAGCGCCAGATCCTCTATGCCACCGGAGATGTCGGAGCGCGCAAGGTCGAGGCGGCAGCGGCGCGGCTTTCCGCGATCAATCCCGAAGTCGCGCTGCGGACGATCGCCGCCCGCGTCGGTCCCGCCGAACTCGAGACCCTGGTCGCCGACGCCGACGCCGTCATCGACTGCTCCGACAACTTCGAGACCCGCCACGCGATCAATCGCGCCTGCGTTGCAGCGCGCAAGCCATTGGTATCCGGTGCCGCCATCCGCTTCGACGGTCAGGTCGCGGTATTCGACGCACGCGATCCCGCGAGCCCCTGCTATCACTGCCTGTTCGGCGAGGGCGACGATCTCGAAGAGACGCGTTGCGCGACGATGGGGGTGTTCGCACCGCTGGTCGGCATCGTCGGCGCGACGCAGGCGGCCGAAGCGCTGAAGCTCGTCGCCGGCGCCGGAACCTCGCTCGCCGGGCGCCTGCTGGTCCTCGACGCGCTCGCCATGCACTGGCGGGAGCTCACGGTCCCGCGCGACCCGGAATGCCCGGTCTGTTGCGCGCGTCGCGAAACGTAGCCGCGGTCAGCGGCGACGCGCTGCCGCCACTTCCCGCTCGCAGGCGGTGACCTCGCCGTCCTTCGCCTGCGTACTGACCCAGGCATCGAATTCGTCGATCCCCCGCGTGCGCACGCGGCTGTCCGGCGATTCGAACGCCGCCTCGAAGTCGGGCTGGGCCGCCGTGCAGCGCGCGCTCGCTTCGAGGATGCTGGCGGCCTGCGCCTGGGCCGCCGCGCGGGATTTCGCATCGGCGGCGTCGATCTCGGCGATGCGCGCCCCGGCACGACGCAGCGCGAACGTCGCCGCGCGTTCGCCCATCGCAGTCCCGAGCTTCGCGCAGGCGGCGCGCACGGGCTCGGTGCGGCCCCTTGGATCGGCGCACAGCAGGTGCAGCGCGCCGGTCCAGCCGAGATCCTGCTCGAGCGCGTAGGTCGCTGCGGCCTTGGCCTTGGCGGCCGGGTCGACGTCGACCGCAAGCGGCCGCAGATAGCTCCACCACTGCTGCGGGCCCTCGCTCCAGTAATCGTCGTAGCGGGGCACCGCCGCGGCCTCGTCGACGTACGCCACGGCGGCGTTCGCCTGGCCGCGCTCGAGCGCGCGGAACCCCAGCAGGAAGGTCGGGACGCCGTTGCCGGCGTCGCGGATCGCCCAGTCCGCGAGCCGGTCGACGGCCGCGCACGCGGGAAGCTGCGGCCGCGTCGGCTGCATGCACGCGAAGGCGAGCGATGCGAGGTAGAGGCGATTGTCGGGTGCGTCGACGCGCGCGGAGGCGAGGTTGCGGACCTTCGACTCGATGTCGGTGAGGTCGAACTGCGCGGCGAGCCAGTGCCCGCGCGGATCGCTCGGGGCGAGCAGGCGCAGGCGCAGGTCGGTATCCAGGCGGTCGAGCGACGCGCGCCAGCGCGAGGGGCGTGGCTCGGACGCTGCGTCGATCGCAACGCCGGCCGCGGCCGGCAGGGCCGCCGGCGGCGAGCCGACGACGGGCGCGCGCGTGCCTTCCGGTGCCGGCGCGATCGGTGGGGGTTCGGCGGAGTTGCGTGGTTGAGCCGTGCAGACCGCCGCAATCGCGCAGAACGCCATCGCAGCGAGCAGTGTCGTCCCGGGTTTCATCGCCTCGCCCGGAGTCAGCCGAACAGGAACTTGCGCTGCAGTGGCCAGCCGTCCTGCGGCGCGCGCTTGAAGCCGCTCTTGGCGAACAGCTGCCAGCGCCCGACGACATAGGCGATCAGCACCGCAGCGTCGGCGCCGGCGTCGCCGTGCCAGGCGTTGGCGGCCTGGGCGATGCGCAGCGACTGGCGCAGCGTCGCCTCCAGCTTCTCGATCAGCTGGTTGATGCGCGCCTGCAAGCGCTCGTCCTCGTTGACCAGCGCATCGCCGATCAGCACGCGTGTCATGCCCGGGTTCTTCTCGGCGAAGCGCAACAGCATGACGACGGTCTGCTCCGCCTGGGCCGCGCCATCCTGCGTCTCGCCCTGGATCTTGTTGGCCAGCGAGAATACCGTCGACTCGATGAACTCGATCAGGCCTTCGAACATCTGGGCCTTGCTCGCGAAATGCCGGTAGAGCGCGGCCTCGGAGACGGAAAGCCTCGCGGCGAGCGCGGCAGTGGTCACCTTCTCGCCGCGCGGTGTCTCGAGCATCGCCGCCAGCGTCTGCAGGATCTGCAGGCGGCGCTCGCCGGGCTTCATCGCCATCTTGTCCGCCGCCCGTGCCGCCGTCAGGCGCCCACGCGCCCGGGCGCGTCGTTGGCGCGGATCATCGTGCCCACGCCCTGGTTGGTCAGCACCTCGAGCAGCAGCGCATGGTCGACGCGGCCGTCGATGATGTGCGAGCTCTTGACGCCGTTGCGGACTGCGTCGAGCGCCGAGCCGATCTTGGGCAGCATGCCGCCGTGGATCGTGCCGTCCGCGAACAGCGCGTCGATCTCGCTCGCGGTGAGACCGGTCAGCAGCCGGTTGTCCCTGTCGAGGACGCCGACGGTGTTGGTCATCAGGACGAGCTTCTCGGCCTTGAGGGTCTCGGCGAGCTTGCCCGCGACCAGGTCGGCGTTGATGTTGTACGCCTCGCCCGCGTCGCCGACGCCGATCGGGGCGATCACGGGGATGAAATCGCGCGAATCGAGCAGCGTGATCAGCTCGGGGTCGATGCGCTCGATCTCGCCGACCAGGCCGATGTCGACCGGGTCGCCCTCCCCGCTTTCGCTCTTCAGCAGCATCTTGCGGGCGTGGATGAACGCGCCATCCTGCCCGGTGAGCCCGACCGCCTTGCCGCCCTGCTGGTTGATCAGTCCGACGATTTCCTGGTTCAGCTCGCCCAGCACCATCTCGACGACGTTCATCACCTTCTCGTCGGTGACGCGCATGCCCTGCCGGAACTCGCTCTTGATGCCCATCGTGGTCAGCAGCTCGCCGATCTGCGGCCCTCCGCCGTGAACGACGACCGGGTTCATGCCGACGAGCTTCAGCATGACGACGTCGCGCGCGAATCCCGCTTTCAGATGCGCCTCGGTCATCGCATTCCCGCCGTACTTGATCACGATCGTCCGGTCGTGGAAGCGCCGGATGTAGGGCAATGCCTCGGCGAGAATCTGCGCCTTCACCGCGGCACTGACGGGATCGTTGGACATGGTGGAGATGGGCGCCGCGAGGGGGTTGGCCGCGGCTTGCGCAGGATTGTACCCGAACCCGCAATGCCGCTGCCGGTGCGTGCCGGGCGACGAGTGAGCGCTGACAAGGCCATGCGCGCAGGCCACCGTCCGGTGGGGCAATTTGGTATCGTAGCCGCCCATGCCGAGCTACCTGACGGACGCCGTCCCGCTGTCCGAGATCCGCCGCGTGCTCGTCACCAAGCTGCGGCATCACGGCGACGTCCTGCTGACCTCGCCGGTGTTCAGCGCGCTGAAGCACGCGGCGCCGCAGGCCGAGATCGATGCGCTGGTCTACGCCGAAACCGCGCCGATGCTGGCCAACCATCCGGCGATCGCACGGATTCACGCGATCGACCGCGAATGGAAGCGCCGGGGCGTTGCCGTCCAGCTCTCCGAGGAATGGCGGCTCCAGCGCGCGCTGCGCGCGCGCCACTACGACCTGCTGATCCACCTGACCGAGCACCCGCGCGGGCTCTCGCTCGCGATGCTGCTCAACCCCCGCTACGCAGTGACGCGCGAGCGCGCGGCGGGAGACTGGATGTGGCGCTCGCGCTTCACCCACTTCTACCGGCTCCCGAAATCGACGCCGCGGCACACGGTGGAAGCGAACCTCGACGCCCTGCGGCGCATCGGCATCCAGCCGGACCCCGCGAGCCGGAGGCTGGTCCTCGTGCCGGGTGCCGACGCCGAGGCGAAGGTCGACGCGCTGCTCGCGCTCCACCGGCTCGCGGCCCGGGATTTCGTCCAGGCGCACCCCGGCTCGCGCTGGATGTTCAAATGCTGGAGCGCCGACAGGACCGCGGCGCTTTTCGACCGCATCGCTGCCGATGGCCATCGCCTCGTCGTCACCGGGGCACCCGATCCGCGCGAGCGCGAGCTCGTCGCGTCGATCCTCGCCGCGGTCTCCCCGCGAACCACCGCGAACATCGTCGACCTGACCGGCACGCTCGCGCTGTCCGAGCTCGCCGCGCTCACCGCCCGCGCCCGCGCGTTCGTCGGCGTCGATACGGCCCCGATGCACATCGCGGCCGCCATGGGTACGCCGACGCTCGCGCTGTTCGGCCCTTCGGGCGAGCACGAGTGGGGGCCGTGGATGGTGGCAAGCCGTGTCGTCGTATCGACGGTCCACCCCTGTCGGCCCTGCGGCATCGACGGCTGCGGCGGCGGCAAGGTCTCGGAATGCCTGACGACGCTCGCCGTCGACGACGTCCACGCGCAGTTCGCATCGCTGCTCGCGGAGACCGGCTCGCGCGCCGCGCGCGCGCCGTGATGCGTCTCGCCGTCGTCCGCCAGCGCTACACCCCTTTCGGCGGCGCCGAGCGCTTCCTCGAGAGCGCGCTCGCTGCGCTCGCCGATCGCGACGTCGCCGTCACGTTGTACACGCGCGAGTGGCCGCAGGCGCCGATCGGATCGATCACGACGCGCATCGTCGACCCGTTCCACATCGGCGGGCTGTGGCGCGACATCGGCTTCGCGCGCGCCGTCTGCCGCGCCCTCGATCGCGACCGGGCGGGACTCGTGCAATCCCACGAGCGCCTGGCCTGCTGCGACATCTTCCGCGCCGGCGACGGCGTCCACGCCGTCTGGCTCGACGAGCGCCTGCGCGGCGCGCCGCTCGCCACGCGCCTCGCCGTGCGCATCAGTCCGCACCACCGCTACCGCATCGCGACCGAGCGGAGGATGTACTCGAGCGCGCGCCTGAAGGCGGTCATCTGCAATTCGCGCATGGTGAGGGACGAAATCCGCGAGCGCTTCGGCGTTGCCGACGAGCGCCTGCACGTCGTCTACAACGCCGTCGAC
>DAHUXO010000334.1 GCA_027307095.1 Betaproteobacteria bacterium
CTCGCGGACTTCGATCGACAGCTGCGCGACATCCATGTGATGCTGCAGCGCGAGGTCGTCATGCGGATGGCGGCGGCGCCGGGCTCGCCCGAGTACGGACGTCTCTCGGTGATGCTGCAGGCGAAATTCACCGTCACGCGCCTGTTCATCATCCCGCCCGGGGCATTCCGGCCGGCGCCGAAGGTCGACTCCGCTTTCGTGCGCCTCGTGCCGCTGGGCGTGGCGAAGCCTGCGATCGCCGACGAGCGGATGTTCGCGCAAGTGGTCGCCGCCGCATTCGGCCAGCGCCGCAAGACACTGCGCAATGCGCTTGCGTCCCTGTGCGATGCCGAGGCGATGCGCGCCCTCGGGGTCGACCCTGGGGCGCGCGGCGAGACGTTGTCCGTCGCCGATTTCGTTCGGCTGGCCAACGCACTCACCTCACGCTGACCCACTTGCGATCGGGGCGCAACGTCGGCGCGACGACGCGCACGACCTTGGCGCGCGCCGTTTCGCCGCGCAACAGCATCACGTTGCGACGCGGAACGCCGAATGCCTGCGCCAGCCAGCGCACGAGCTCGGCATTCGCCCTGCCTTCGACCGGCGCCGCGGCGAGCTTGAGCTTCAACGCGTCGCCATGCTCGCCATCGACGGTCGTATGCACCGCACCCGGCTGGACATGCAGCGACAGCACGAGGGCATCGCCTTCGTCACGCAGCCACGCGGGCATGGTCAGATGAAAAGCCGCATCGCCCCGCTTTCGAGCCAGGGCACAAGTGTCATCAGGACCAGCTGCGCGACCACGATCACGATCAGCGGCGAGAGGTCGAGCGTGCCGCCGATCAGGGGCACGAACTTTCGCACCGGGCGCAGGAAAGGAAACGTCAGTGCGTTCAGCAGGCCCGCGAGAGGGCCATCGGGCGCCGCCCACGACAGCACCGCCTGCACGATCACTACTACGATCAGCAGCCAGATCGCGGCCTTGACCAACGCGATCACCGCCGCGAGCAGCAGGTAGGCGAGCCCCGCGCCCAGCAGCGAGAAACCGAATCCGAATACCAGGTAATAGGCGAGCAGCCACAGCACCTGGAAGAGGTAGGTCGCGACCAGCGATGCCCAGTCGATGCCGCGAAAGCCCGGCAGCAGCTTGCGCAGCGGCTTGACGATCCAGTCGGTCAGCGCGATCACCGCCTGCCCGACCGGATTGCGGAACGGCGCACGTGCCACCTGCATTACGAAGCGCAACAGCAGCGCGTACGTGAACAGGCCGAACACGACGTCGATCAGGTAGGCGAGCGCGGAGTTCAGCATGGCCGCACATTATACGAACGCTGCCGCAATTCCCCGCAAGGCCGTTCGATCGAGCTCACGGCGCCGAGGAATGCCCGCCTGACCGGGCGACGTGGAACGTGGCGCAGCGGAACCGGATTGTGATCTCGCAGTGCAGACTCAGGCGTCGCGCCCGAACTCCTCGCCCAGCTCCGTCGCGCGGGCAGCTGCCGCCTTCACGGCGTCGACGAAATGCCCGGCGACTTTCGCTGCGTCCAGCGACTCGATCGCACGCGCAGTGGTCCCGCCTTTGGACGTGACGTTGGCGCGCAGCGTCGCCGGTGAATCTTCGCTCGCCGTCGCGAGCCGGATGCTGCCGGCGAAAGTCGCGTAGGCGAGGCGCCGCGCATCGGCGTCGGTGAATCCCAGCTCGCGCGCCGCCCGTTCGAGCGCTTCGAGAAAATAGAACACGTAGGCGGGACCGCTGCCGGAAATGCCCGTGATCGCGTCCAGGCCACGCTCGTCGGACAACCAGATCACCTCGCCGCAGGCGCCGAGGATCTCCGCGGCGATCACCGCATGACCGCGCGCCCCGGGCATCGCCCAGACGCCGCTGATTCCGGCACCGACCAGGGCAGGGGTGTTGGGCATCGCGCGCACGATCCGCGCGTAGCCCCCGAGCCAGCGCGACAGGTCCGCGCAGCGCACCCCGGCCGCGATGGTCAGCACCCACGGCACCGGTGCGATCCATGGCGCCAGCGCCTTTGCGGCCTCGCGCATCTGCTGCGGTTTGACGGCCAGCACGACGACGTCGGCCCCGTCGATGGCGGCGCGCGTGCATGTTTCGTGCAGCGACACGCCGGGAAAGCGCGCAGCCAGACGTTCGCGCTGCGCCAAAGCCGGCTCGATGATGCGGAAATTCGCCGCCGCCGTGCCTTTGGCGACCAATCCGCCGACGATTGCGGAGGCCATGTTGCCGCCCCCGACGAATGCGATTTGCGTCACTTTGCCTGCCTCGCTCCGAAAATTGCGGTGCCGACCCGGACCTCGGTGGCCCCTTCCTCGATGGCGATCTCGAGGTCGGCCGACATGCCCATCGACAGGGTGTCGACGGGCAGGCCCGCGGCCCGACACGCGTCGTAGCAGCTGCGCAGCTGCCGGAATTGCCCCCGCAGCGCGGCGGCATCGGCCGTCGGTGCGGGGATTCCCATGATGCCGCGGATGCGCAATCGGGGCAGGGAGGCGACGAATTGCGCCAGTCCCAGGGCATCCGCCGGCATGCAGCCGCTCTTGGACGCCTCGCCACTGACGTTGACCTGGACCAGGACGTCGAGCGGGCCCCGGACCTCGGGCCGGGCCGCCGAAAGTCGCTCGGCGATTCCGGGCCGGTCGACGGTCTCGATCCAGTCGAACGAGGCTGCCGCAATGCGGGCCTTGTTGCTCTGCAGCGGCCCGATCATGTGCCATTCGATGTCACGAAGGTCGGCGAGCAGGGCGAGCTTGGCGCCCGCCTCCTGCACGTAGTTCTCCCCGAACGCGCGCTGACCCAGCGCGTGGACGGCGCGCACGGCCGGTGCCGGGAATGTCTTGGAAACCGCCAGGAGCCGCACGGATCCGGGGCCCCGACCGGCCGTCCGTTCGGCGGCAGCGATGCGCTCGAGCGTCGCTTGCCATGCCTTTTCATAGTGTCCCATAATGGGTTCGGCAGCGGCATCCGATCGCTGGCACATGTATTGCATACTACAGCGCGTTTGGTAAAGAATCCAAGGCCGGCAGGCGACGGAAGCCGAGGGAAAACTGCCGGATATGACGCCAATCGCGCCGCCGTCGAGGCTGCGCATGGAGAACCCATGAGCATCACGCTTCGGCCCAGCAGCGGCGTCTCGCCAACCGGCACGATCCACGGCGGAAAACCCGGTCGGGAGGCCGGCTCCTGAGATGGATATCACCGAGCTGCTCGCGTTCGCCGTCAAGAACAAGGCCTCCGACCTGCATTTGTCGGCGGGGCTTCCACCGCTGATCCGCGTCCACGGCGACATCCGGCGCATCAACCTGCCGCCGATGGAGCACGAGGACGTGCACGCCATGGTGTACGACATCATGAGCGACGCGCAGCGCAAGTCGTACGAGGAGTTCCTCGAATGCGACTTCAGCTTCGCAGTGCCGAACCTCGCGCGCTTTCGCGTCAACGCGTTCAACCAGCAGCGCGGCGCCGCGGCAGCCTTCCGCACGATTCCATCGAAGGTGCTGACGCTCGAGGAGCTGAACGCCCCGAAAGTGTTCGCCGAGCTCACCGAGCGCCCGCGCGGACTGGTCCTCGTCACCGGCCCGACCGGAT
>DAHUXO010000345.1 GCA_027307095.1 Betaproteobacteria bacterium
GATCGTCAAGCGCCATCCCGAGGTCCGTCGCGCGCGGCTCGTCGTCGACAATCCCGGCGGCACCGACCGGATGATCCTCCATGTCGAGGTCTCGGGTGTCGCACCGTCGCTCGCCGAGTCGATCGTCGAATCGATCCGCGACGTGACCAAGCTTCGCGGCGAGGTCACGTTCCGCAGTGCCGAGGAGCTGCCCGACGACGGCAAGATGATCGACGACCTGCGCAAGCTCGAGTAGCAGGCGCCGAGCCGGCCCGCAGCGACGGCTGCGGCGCCCGCGCCCCGGTTCCGGGACCCTGACGGAGCGAAGGCTCGTGCTAGCATTGCCGCTCCCACCGACCGCCTCGACCCGGCCGTGAATCCGACCGCAGCAACCGAGCCCCTTTCGCCGCTGCAGGACCATACGCTGCGCGACATCGCGGCGTCGGGCGTGGTCAGGGCGTTTCCCAAGCACACGATCCTGATCAACGAGGGCGACGTCGGCGACGCCCTTTATGTCGTGCTGTCGGGACGCGTCAAGGTCTTCGCGAGCAACGAGGCCGGGCGCGAGTTCGTCATCGATTTCCACGGACCCGGCGAATACGTCGGGGAAATGTCGCTGGACGGCGCGCCGCGCTCGGCGTCGGTGATGACGGTCGAACCCACGACCTGCGCCGTCGTCAATCGCGCACAGTTCCGCGACTTCATCCTCGCGCATCCCGATTTCGCGATGCACCTGATCGAGCGGCTGATCCACCGCGTCCGTGTCACGACCAGCAACCTGAAGAGCCTCGCGCTGTCGGACGTCTATGGCCGCCTTGTGCGGCTCCTGAATGCGCTCGCGCAGGACATCGACGGCAAGCTCGTGGTCCCCGAGAAGCTGACCCAACAGGACATTGCCGATCGCGTCGGCGCGTCGCGCGACATGATCGGCAAGCTGATGAAGGACCTGATCGGCGGCGGCTATCTCGCCGTCGAGGATCGCACGATCACGATCCGCAAGAAGCTGCCCACCGGCTGGTAGCACCGGCGAAAAACAGGGACGCACCACGTTTTCCGCTTTTGAGCGGAAAACGTGGTGCGTCCCTGTTTTTCGGGGTTGAGCTACTTGTCGACGCCGCCGAAGCAGACGTACTTCACCTCGACGAACTCCTCGACACCGTACTTGGAGCCCTCGCGGCCCAGCCCCGACTGCTTCATGCCGCCGAAAGGCGCGACCTCGGTGGTGATCAGCCCGGTGTTGACGCCGACCATCCCGTACTCCAGCGCCTCCGCAACGCGCCAGATCCGGCCGATGTCCCGGCTGTAGAAGTACGAAGCAAGCCCGAACTCGCTGCGGTTCGCGAGCTCGACCACCTCGGCGTCGTCGCGGAACTTGATCAGCGGCGCGACCGGACCGAAGGTCTCCTCGCGGAAGATCTGCATCTCCGGGGTCACGCCGGTCAGCACCGTGGGCTCGTAGAACGTTCCGCCCAGCGCATGCCGCCTGCCGCCGGTGATGACCTTCGCACCAAGCGACTTCGCGTCGCTTACGTGCTCTTCGACCTTGGCGATGGCCTCGGCGTTGATCAGGGGCCCCTGCGTGACGCCAGCCTCGGTGCCGCCCCCGACCTTGATTGCCGCGACCTTCGCCGCGAGCTTGGCCGCGAAGGCGTCGTAGACCTTCTCGTGGACGAAGAGGCGGTTCGCGCAGACGCAGGTCTGGCCGGCATTGCGGTACTTGGAGACGATCGCGCCTTCGGCCGCCGCGTCCAGGTCGGCGTCGTCGAACACGATGAACGGCGCGTTGCCGCCGAGCTCGAGCGAGATCTTCTTGATCGTCGGCGCCACCTGCTTCATCAGCAGCCGGCCGACCTCGGTCGAGCCGGTGAACGACAGCTTGCGCACCGTCGGATTCGCGCACAGCTCGCCGCCGATCGACGGCGCGTCGCCGGTGATCACGTTCAGCACGCCGGGCGGGAAGCCGGCGCGGTGCGCGAGCTCGGCCAGCGCGAACGCTGAGAACGGCGTCGCTTCGGCAGGCTTGATGACGACCGTGCAGCCGGCCGCGAGCGCGGGCGAGACCTTGCGCGTGATCATCGAGCTCGGGAAGTTCCAGGGTGTGATCGCCGCGCACACGCCCACAGGTTCCTTGATGACGACCAGCCGCCGGTCGTTGCCGATCGTCGGGATCACGTCGCCGTAGATGCGCTTCGCCTCCTCGGCGAACCATTCGATGTATGCGGCGCCGATCGTGATCTCGCCCTTCGCCTCGGCCAGAGGCTTGCCCTGCTCGCTGGTGAGGATCAGCGCGAGGTCGTCGGCATTCGCGAGCACCAGGTCGTTCCACCTGCGCAGGATGGACGAGCGCTCCTTGGCCGTCTTCGCCCGCCATCCCGGCCAGGCGCGGTTCGCAGCATCGATCGCGCGCTTCGTCTCCGCGGCGTGGAACACCGGCGCGGTGCCGACCGGTGCGCCGGTCGCCGGGTCGTCGATGCGCATCGTGCCGCGGTCGTCGGCATCGATCCAGCGACCGTCGACATAGCACTGCTGGCGCAGCAGCGACGGGTCCTTGAGGGCAATGGATGGGCGTTCGATCGTGTCGGGGGGCATGTCCATTCTCCGGTGTTTCGCGAGGCCGTCAGTATAGTCGCGCCGCGGCGGGCATCCCGCGGCGCGGCGCAACGGCGCGCGAGCCGCGCCACCACGCGCTCATTCCCAGTGGACGATCCCCGCGTATGCGGTGAACAGGATGATCGCGCCGAAGGCGATCCGGTACCACGCGAAAGGCACGAAATCGTGACGGCTCACGTAGCGGATCAGCCAGCGCACGCACAGGAATGCCGATACGAATGCGGCGACGAAGCCGACGGCGAAGCCCTGCAGGTCCTGCGCCGACAGCAGGTGCCGGTTCTTGACGAGCTCGTAGGCGCAGGCGGCGAGCAGCGTCGGGATCGCGAGAAAGAACGAGAACTCGGTGGCTGCGCGTCGCGACAGCCCGAACAACATGCCGCCGATGATCGTGGCGCCCGAGCGCGAGGTTCCGGGAATCAGCGCGAACGCCTGCGCGAACCCGACCTTAAGCGCATCGGTCCAGGTCATCGCGTCGACGCTGTCGATGGTGATCGTCGACGGCGAGCGCTTCTGGCGCCGCTCGGCCCACAGGATCACGAACGCACCGATCACCGAGGCCGCGGCGACCGGCACCGGCGCGAACAGCCAGCCCTTGATGTATTTCGCGAAGGCGAGGCCCAGCACGGCTGCCGGCATGAACGCGACCAGCAGGTTTAGGACCAAGCGCTGGGCGTCGCGGTTGTCGAACAGGCCCGTGATCGCGAAGGCGATCCGGGCCCGGAACTCCCAGCACACCGCGAGGATTGCGCCGGCCTGGATCACGATCTCGAAGACCTTCGCCCGCTCGCCCGTGTAGCCGAGCAGCGAGCCGGCGACGATCAGGTGGCCGGTCGACGAGACGGGCAGGAACTCGGTCAGGCCTTCGACGACGCCCTGAATGAGCGATACGAGCAGCGTGGGATGATCCAAGGCGGGTCGGGGCGTGGATGCGAAAGGGGGGTGAAGGCGGCGGCGATTGTCGCACGAAGCCGCGCCTCGGGCTGCGGCGTCCCGGATTGCGCCGCTGCAGCGCGCCTCGTCGGGTCCCGCGACCCGGACCTAGCTGTTGCGGCCGCTCCGCAGCATCGCCAGCGCCTGGTTGACCAGGTCGCTGTGGTTCTCGGGGATCTGGCCCTGCGGTGTCAGCTTGTCGACGACCTGGGGCAGCGCCTGCGCGAGCTGCCCTGCCGCCTGCTCGTGCGTGATGCCGAGCTGCTGCGCGATCTGGCCGAGCTGTCCCTGGCCGAAGATCTGGGTGATGGCGCTGGCGTCGATCGGCAGGTTCTTTCCGGTGCCGATCCACGACTGCGCCTGCTGGCCGAGGCCGGCCTGCTCGAATTTGCCGAGCACGCCCTGCAGTCCGCCGTTCTGCTGCAGCAGCTGCAGCGCCATCTGCAGCAGCGGGCTCTGCGCCTGCGCGCTCTGCGGCAGCTGGCCGCCGAGAACCCCTCCCATCAGGCTGCCGAGCACTCCGTCGAACAGTCCCATGGCACCTCCATCCGCGTGATTGAGGAAGCGGAAAGTCTATACCCCGCGCTCCGCGCGCAATTCGGCGAGCGCCTTCTTCAGGGTCTCGACCTCGTTCTTGAGTGCCGCGAGGACCTCGCGCAGTGCAGCGGTGTCCTTGCGCAGTGCCGCGGTGTCCGCGCGCAGCACGGCGAGATCGGGTGCGGCGGCGGAGGTCGGGCCCGCCAGGGCCGTTTCGCCGGCCGATGCAATCGACGCCGCCGGCGGGCCGGACAGCAGCTGGGCCCAGCGCGTCTCGCGCGCCCCGGGTGCTCGGGCCAGCTCGACGACCAGCGCACCCGCGGGCCGCGCCGCAAGCTCGCGCAGGAAAGCGTCGACCGCCGAGATGTCGGCGAAGCGGTGCAGCCGGTCGCAGTTGATGCGAAGCTCCCCGTCGGTCTGGGGACCGCGCAGCAGCAGCACCGCCAGCAGCGCGACCGACTGGGCCGGAATGGCGAGCACGCGATCGGCATTGTGCGCATAGCGCATCACGCGCCCGCCGCTCGACTCGAGGATCCACGCGTCCTCCTTCATCCGGTCGATGGCCGCCTGCACGTCGGCGTCGCCGGCGTTCATGATCGGGTCGCGGCTGGTCTTCTGGTTGCAGCCCGCGGTCAGCGCGTTGAGGGTCAGCGGATAGGTGTCGGGGACGGTGCGCTGCTTCTCGATCAGCACGCCGAGCACGCGTGCCTCGAGCGGCGCGAGGGGGGAGGGGTTCATCGCGGGAATCGGGTGAGATAGCCCGCGCCAGTGTAACGCCCCGCCGCGGGCTGGTATCGTGACGGCATTCCAACCTTCGCGGCGGCCTCCCAACCGCGCATCCCGATGGCCAACACCCCGGAAGTCACCAGCATGGCGCTGTTCTGCGATTTCGAGAACATCGCGCTGGGCGTGCGCGACGCCAACTACGAGAAGTTCGACATCGGCAAGGTGCTCGAGCGCCTCCTGCTGAAGGGCAGCATCGTCGTCAAGAAGGCCTACTGCGACTGGGAGCGCTACAAGGCGTTCAAGGCGCCGATGCACGAGGCATCGTTCGAGCTGATCGAGATCCCGCACGTGCGCCAGTCGGGGAAGAACTCCGCCGACATCCGGATGGTCGTCGACGCGCTCGACCTCTGCTACACCAAGACCCACGTCGACACGTTCGTGATCATCAGCGGCGACTCCGATTTCTCGCCGCTGGTGTCGAAGCTGCGCGAGAACGCCAAGTCCGTGATCGGCGTCGGCGTGAAGAACTCGACTTCCGACCTCCTGATCGCCAACTGCGACGAGTTCATCTACTACGACGACCTGGTGCGCGAGAAGAAGAAAGCCACCGCCAGGCGGGGCAACGGCCGCGGTGCGCCGGCGGCCAAGCCGCGCGCCGCCGCGAAGAAGACCGCCGGCACCGCGACGCGCGGCGAAGCACCCCCGATCGCAGAGACGTCCGCCGACGCTGCGGTCGAGATGCCTGTCGAGGCGGCAGCCGAGCTCCCGAAGGACGAGCAGAAGCGCCGCGACGAAGCCGTCGACCTCGTCGTCGAGACGATCGATGCGCTGCTGTCGGAGCGCGGCGCCGAGGAGAAGATCTGGGGCTCGATGGTCAAGCAGGCGCTCAAGCGCCGCAAGCCCGGATTCAGCGAGTCGTACTACGGCTTCCGGTCGTTCAACGGGCTGCTCGAGGAGGCCGCGCGCCGCGGTGAACTGGCGCTCGACCGCGACGAGAAATCCGGCGGCTACATCGTGCGCCTGACCACGCCCGAGGACTGACGCCCTTCTGCAAGCCCCTGGGCGGTTGCGCCCGCGATCGCCGCTGCGCGGGCGATCCGAGTCGTCGCCGGTGCCGTCGTGGGCGACTGCGCGATGCGCGCTTCGACGTGCGGGTGCGTGGCGGCGATCGCGTGCAGCGTGTCGGCCTCGCGCACGAAGCGCAGGCCTTCCACCAGCACGTGCAACGACAGCCCGAGCATCAGCACGAGCACGCCCGCCCACGCGACGTCGCCGGTGGCGTCGCGGCGCTCCCAGCGCGACTGGCGCCTCGCCGCCGGCGGGCGGACCAGCGCCGCCAGCGCGGCGCGCTGCGCGTCGGTCATCGGGGACGCGGCTTCGTCGTCGATCGCCGCCGTCGCGCGCGCTGCTGCAGGACTTCCCCGGTCGATCATTGTGAGAGATACTGCCATTTCTGCCTCGTCGATGTGGTTGATCACGAAGCAGAGTCTAGAAGCGCAGATTCCGAGCGACAATCGATTTGTATTCGATCGTAATGTGAATATATCTCACAATTGAATCGACCGACGATGACGCTGCGGATCCCGCCCCTGCAGGCACTGCGCGCGCTCGAGGCCGTCGCGCGCAGCGGCAGCCTGACGCGTGCCGCCGATGCGCTGAGCGTCACGCACGGCGCGATCAGCCATCAACTCAAGGGGCTCGAGGAAGCGCTCGGCGTACCCCTGGTCGAGCGCGCCGGGCGCGGCGTCAGGCTGACCGACGAAGGCGAGAGGTTCGCGAGCCGAGTCAAGGTCGCGCTCGCGGAACTCGCCGAGGCCGTGCGCGAAGTGACCGAGCACCGGAACCCGCGTCACTTCCGGGTCAGCGTCATGCCGTCGTTCGCTGCGCGCTGGCTGTTGCCGCGTGTGGGCCGCTTCGTCGCGGCGCATCGCGACATCGACCTCGACGTTCGCGCGAGCGCGACGCTGGTCGATTTCCGCCGCGACGACGTCGACGCCGTGATCCGCTATGGCGGCGGGCATTACCCGGGGCTCGTCTCGGAGCATCTGATGGACGACGCGTACTTCGTAGCCTGCAGCCCGGCGATCGAAGGCGGCATTCCGGCGCGCCCCGCCGATCTTCGGCGCTATCCGCTGTTGCGCTCCGAGAACGAGTTCTGGGAGCCGTGGTTCAGAGCCGCGGGCCTCGACTGGGACGAGCCCTCGCGCGGACCGAAATACGAGGACGCCTCGCACCTGCTGCAGGCAACCGTCGAGGGGCAGGGCGTGGCGCTCGCGCGCACGTCGCTGATCGGGAACGATCTCGCCAACGGCGTGCTGGTGCGCGCCTTCGACATCAGCGTGCCGTCACCGCACCGCTATTTCCTGGTCTATCCGCCGCGGATGGCGGGTTCGCCGAAGCTCGCGGCGTTCAGGCGCTGGCTGCAGGACGAGATTGCCGCGGATCCGAATGCGGGTGGCGGGAAGCCGGCAGCGAAGCGCACGCGGGCGAAGCCACGCTCGCGCTAGCCGCCTGCCGGGCCGAGGCGGCCCGGCTCCGCAACCGCGAAGGCCTGCCGCTGTCGCGCGCTCATGCCTTCGAGTAGATCTCCGCGCCCTTCTTCACGAACTCGACGGCTTTCGCTTCCATCCCCTTCGCCAGCGCTTCGCGCTCGTCCAGCCCCTGCTTCGCCGCGTAGTCGCGCACGTCCTGCGTGATCTTCATCGAGCAGAAGTGGGGGCCGCACATCGAGCAGAAGTGGGCGAGCTTGGCGCCGTGCTGCGGCAGCGTCTCGTCGTGGAACTCGCGCGCCTTGTCGGGATCGAGGCCGAGGTTGAACTGGTCTTCCCAGCGGAACTCGAAGCGCGCCTTGGACAGCGCGTTGTCGCGGATCTGCGCGCCCGGGTGACCCTTGGCGAGATCGGCCGCGTGGGCCGCGATCTTGTAGGCGATGATGCCGTCCTTGACGTCGGTCTTGTTCGGCAGGCCGAGGTGCTCCTTGGGCGTGACGTAGCACAGCATCGCCGTGCCGTACCAGCCGATCATCGCCGCGCCGATCGCGCTGGTGATGTGGTCGTAGCCGGGTGCGATGTCGGTGGTGAGCGGCCCCAGCGTGTAGAAAGGCGCCTCGCCGCAAAGGCGCAGCTGCTCGTCCATGTTGTACTTGATCAGGTGCATCGGCACGTGGCCGGGGCCCTCGATCATCGTCTGCACGTCGTGCTTCCACGCGACCTGCGTCAGCTCGCCCAGCGTCGCGAGCTCGCCCATCTGCGCCTCGTCGTTGGCGTCAAAGCCGGATCCGGGCCGCAGGCCGTCGCCCAGCGAGAACGCGACGTCGTAGGCCTTCATGATCTCGCAGATCTCCTCGAAATGCGTGTAGAGGAAGCTCTCCTTGTGGTGCGCGAGGCACCACTTGGCCATGATCGAGCCCCCACGCGACACGATGCCGGTCATGCGTTTGGCCGTCAGCGGAATATAGCGCAGCAGCACGCCGGCATGGATGGTGAAATAGTCGACGCCCTGCTCGGCCTGCTCGATCAGCGTGTCGCGGTACAGGTCCCAGGTCAGCTCCTCCGGGGTGCCGTCGACCTTCTCCAGGGCCTGGTAGATCGGCACGGTCCCGATTGGCACCGGCGAGTTCCGGAGGATCCACTCGCGGGTGGTGTGGATGTCCGGTCCGGT
>DAHUXO010000004.1 GCA_027307095.1 Betaproteobacteria bacterium
GATCGGCGGCGCAACCGTCGAGAAGCCAGGAACGAACTTGGAGACCACGACGGAAAAGAACCCCCAGCGCTCGAAGATTCCCTCGGTCTGGCGCACGCAGGTGTCCGGGGAGAGCGAGATGCGGCACAGCCCACGCAGCACCGGGTAACCGTAGCGGCGGCCGGCCCAGAACCACGCGAGGTCGGCGATCAGCGAGGCCCCGACCGAAATCGCGAACGCCTGCGCGAAATCGAGTCTGCCGGCAGCAGCGAGCGCCCCCGCGATCATCATCGTCGGCACGGCGGGGATCGGCAGCCCCAGTTGCTGGAGCAGGACGTTCAGGCCGACGAGCGGAACGCCATGCGCGATCAATTGTCCTGTGATTGCATCCATCGTGCGGTCGGATCCATCGGTTGCAGGGCGTGTACGGCCCGGGCGTAGCAGATGGGTCCGCTTTCACCCGAGCGCAATGCCACTCGTCTTTTGCCGTCGGCTACGCGACAATGACCGCCGGGTCATGCGCGTCGGCTATAAGGATATGCGCTGAAGAGGAACGTCGTATGGATGCACTGCAGATACCGCCGAAAGCCGGGCCCTCCGGCGCCTCCGGCGCGCCCCGGCCGCGCGAGCTCGACGCGGCGAACGGGATCGCCTGGTGGGGAGAGAGCTGGCGCATCTTCGCCGCGGCCCCGGGGACGTGGATCGGAATCGTCGTCGTGTTCTTCGTCGTATCCGCGCTGCTCTACTTCATCCCGGCGATCGGAGGGGCCCTGCAGTCGGTGCTGACGCCCGTCTTCGCCGGCGGCGTCATGCTGGGATGCCATGCGCTGGCGCGCGGCGAGCGACTCACCGTCGGGCATCTGTTCGAAGGCTTCCAGGGCGGACGTTTCCGGCCGCTGCTCGCGCTGGGACTCATCTGGATCGCGATCCTCGTCGCGCTCGCGATCGTCGCAGTCGCGGGCGCGTTCCTGGCACTGGGCCCTTCGGGAGTGTCGACGCTGATGGCGCTTGGCGCGCAACCGGAGGTCGACTACTCGATGCTCGCACCGCTGCTCGAATCGGCGCGCCCGGAGTACATCATCATCGCGTTCATGGCCGTCGCGATGATCGTCCTGACCGCCGTCCTCCTGGCCGCCATGGCGTACTGGTTCGCGCCCGCGCTCGTCGTCCTGAACGGCGAGCGGCCGCTCGCGGCGCTGCGGCTGAGCTTCGACGCATCGATGAAGAACTTCGGCGCGTTCCTGCTCTACAGCGTGATCTCCCTCGGGCTGGGGATCGCGGCGTCGATACCCCTCGGGCTCGGCTGGCTGGTGGTCGGGCCGATGGTCGCCGGCAGCTGCTACGCCGGTTGGCGGACGATCTTCGGCATCCGCGGCGACATCGAGACCGCGAAGGCATAAGCTCACGATCCGGCGCCACAGTCCCGCGCGCAGTCGCCATCCAGCCGCTCCCGCCCACCGCAACGCGTCCTTTCCCTTCCGACGCCCTTCGCTTCAACCACCCTCCGGAGCCGCCTCCGATGAACGCGACGCCCTACGTGCAAGCTGATGCCGCTCCACGCTTCGGCTGGCTGCCCGAGCCCGGTACCTGGAAGTATTACGCGCTGCTGGGCGCGGCCGGCATTTTCGTCCTCGGACCCTTGGGGGGGCTGGCTGCGTCATACATGAATTTTTCGCTCGGATTCTTCGTCGGCGGGCAGGTGCTCGCGGGGATCCTGGGCTCGGCCGTGACCTTCGGCTACGGCGCGCAGGGACGCCACGGCGCGAACTACATCCAGACCACCGCCGCATCGGTCGCCGGCATGAGCGCGATGGCCGTCGTCATCCAGGCGATGGTGTGGATGGGCCTGCCGCAGCCGCCGGTGTGGCAGCTCGTCCTGTACATGCTGACGATCGGGATGTTCGGCGTCGGTGTCGGCATGCTCTACACGCCGATCCTCGTCGATCGGCTGCAGCTCACCTTTCCGTCGGGACTCGCAGTGGCCAACATCCTGCGCGCCCTGACCGATCCCGTGCTGCTGCGACAATCGGTCGCGCGCCTGTTCGGCGGCATGGCACTGGGCATCGCCGGCGGCATCGGCGCCGCCAAGATCGCGGTGCTGGGCACCATCGAGCTGTCGGCGTCGACATTCGGGGCGGGCATGATCGTCGGCGCGCGCATCGGCATCGCGGCGCTGGTCGGCGGGCTCGTCGGGTGGGCGATGATCCCCTACTTCGTGTCGATCGGCTGGCTCGATCCCGGCGATCCGTTCCGCAAGATCACGTTCCTGATCGCGCTCGGGATGATCATGGGGGCCGCGCTGATCGACGTTACGCTGATCCTCTACAAGGCCTGGCAGCGCGCCCGGCAGAAGAGCACCGAGGCGGCGGTGCCGCAGGAGGACTGGAAGCGCACGAACATCCGCAGGCTCGTCGCCTGGGTCGTATTCTGGGGCGTGGCGATCGTGATCGTCGGCTCGCAGGTGCTGCATCAGCCGGTCGGCTATCTGGTGATGGCGGTGCTGCTGGTCTTCGTGTTCGCGATGGTCAACGGCATCTCCGTCGGCATGGTCGATTCGAATCCCATCTCGTCGGCATTCGTCGTCACCGTCATCCTGATGGCGGCGTTCGGGCTCAAGGACCCGAACGTCGGGCTGATGGCGGCGACCGTGCTGCTGGTGTCGACCAGCGAGGCCTGCGACATGCAGCAGGACCGCTCGACGGGCTGGCGGCTCGGCACCAACCGCACGATCCAGTTCCGCTTCCAGGTCGCCGGCATCGTGATGGGTGCGATCCTCGCGGTCGTCTTCGCCCGCCTGTTCATGGACGCCTACCCGATCCTGCTCAAGGACCAGACCGTGCTGCCTGCAGACCAGCAGCCCGCGCACTGGGCGTCCGCAATGACCTACAAGTTCGTCGGGGTGCTGCGCAGCCTCACTCAGGACAAGACCTACCAGCGCACCGCGATCTGGGTCGGTGTCGCGATCGGCTTCGTCACCGAGGTGCTGCGCAAGGTCATCAAGTCGCGATCGGGCTACCAGCGTTTCATCGCGTCGGGCAAGGCCGGCTTCACGACCGATTTCCTGCTCGACGCGATCGTGCTGCCCTCGCCCTACGCGTCATCGTTCGGCGGCTTCCTCAACCTGCCGACATCGACCTGGTTCGCGGCCGGCGGCGCGCTCTCGAGCTTCGTCAACAGCCTGCCCAAGCGCAAGACGCAAGCGCCTGCGCTGCCCAGCGACATGAGCACGACGTCGCTCGTCGGCGGCGGGCTCATCGCCGGCGACGCACTGGCGGCGCTCGGACTCGGCATCGCCGGGCTGCTGTCGACCCTGAGCGGCTGACTCCGCGAGTCCTCGACGTCGGGCGCGCGATTCTCTGCGTCAGGCGCGCTGCGATCTGCGTCAGGCGCGGGGTACCGGGGCTCCCGCGCCGCGGATTCGGCGGCGCACCCGCGTCGTCGCGCGGGTCCCGGTGCGACTTCGGTCGTCAACCCAC
>DAHUXO010000030.1 GCA_027307095.1 Betaproteobacteria bacterium
CAGAGGCGTCGCGTACCACGCGCCCAGCGACTGGGGCGCGCCCTCGACCATGCCGCAGGATCGATCCATGACGCCGATTATCCCCATCCCCGCATTCACGGACAACTACATCTGGCTGATGCGCGATGGTCGCCGCGCGGCCGTGGTCGATCCCGGCGACGCGGCGCCGGTGCTCGCCTACCTGGACTCGAACGCGCTCGAGCTCACGGCGATCATCGCGACGCATCATCACGGCGACCATGTCGGAGGGATTCCCGAGCTCAGGCGTCGATTCGATGTGCCGGTCTACGGCCCGGCGCGCGAAGCGATCCCCGGCCGCACGCATGCGCTCGCGCAGGACGACTCGATCGTCGTACCTGGAGTCGGGCTGCCGCTCGCCGTCATCGACATCCCGGGCCATACGGCGGGGCACATCGCATTCTTCTCCGCCGACGCGGAGGTCCTGTTCTGCGGCGACACGCTGTTCGCAGCGGGCTGCGGGCGCCTGTTCGAGGGAACGCCGACACAGATGTGGGCGTCGCTGGCGAAGCTCGCTGCGCTGCCTGCCGCGACGCGCGTGTACTGCGGCCATGAGTACACGATGGCCAACCTGAAATTCGCCGCGGCGGTCGAGCCCGCGAATGCCGGGTTGCCCGCGCGCGTTTTGCGCGAGCAGGCGAAACGCGATGCCGGGGCGCCGACACTGCCCTCGACCATCGGCGAGGAGTGCGCGACCAACCCGTTCCTGCGTGCCGAAGTCCCCGGCGTCGCCGCCGCAGCATCGGCGCACGCGGGCCACGCGCTCACCGGCGTGGTCGAGGTCTTCGCGCAGTTGCGCGAATGGAAGAACGGATTCCGGTGAGCGTGGGCAATCCATGCCGGTGAGCCGCGGCGGGCGAGGCGCCGGGCTCGCGGCCCGCCGGTCCGGCGCCGAACTCGCGAGAATCCGCGCTGTCTCGTCCATCCGGGTTGACGCTCGGCGTCCCCCGGGCCTACCATCGCCGCAGCCTGCGCGGTCCACCGAGGAATCGCGCGCCATTGCATTGGATCGACCGAATTGCGCTTTCGACGATATCTGATCTTGCCGGTGATCCTCGCGCTTGCCGCATGCGCGACCGTCACCACCCCGCCCCCGGCTTCGCCGCCCACCGCGGTGGCCAAGCTGCCCGAAGTCCACTTCCCTCCAGCGCCACCCCAGATCACCATGAACGAGCCGTTCGACGGTTCGTCGGCCGATCTCGAGCCGCTGCCCGCGGCCAAGGGTGATCTGTGGGACCGCATCGTCCGGGGCTACGCCATTCCCGACATCGATGGGCCGCTGGTCGACAAATGGGAGCACTGGTACGCCGAACGTCCCGATTACGTCGCCCGCATGGTCGAGCGTGGCCGCCGGTACCTCTATCACATCGTCACCGAGGTCGACCAGCGCGGCATGCCGCTGGAGATCGCGCTGCTGCCGATGGTCGAAAGCGCATTCAATCCGAATGCGATGTCGGCGACCCATGCGTCGGGCATCTGGCAGTTCATGCCCGGAACCGCCAAGCTCTACGGACTGAAGCAGAACTGGTGGTTCGATTCGCGGCGCGACGTCGTCGCAGCCACGAACTCGGCGCTGGATTACCTGCAGCAGCTGCACGCCGAGTTCAACGACTGGCAGCTGGCGCTCGCGGCCTACAACTGGGGCGAAGGCAACGTCGAGCGTGCCATGGCGCGCAACCGCGCGCGGGGCCTGCCGACCGATTACTCGAGCCTGCAGCGAATGGCGGACGAGACGCGCAACTACCTTCCCAAGCTGCAGGCGCTGAAGAACATCGTCGCCGACCCGGCGAAGTTCGGCCTCGTGCTGGCCGACGTTCCCGACGCGCCGTACTTCACGATCGTCAGGACGAACGTCCAGATGGACGTCAAGCGCGCCGCCGAGCTGGCGGAGCTGCCGCTCGACGAGTTCCTGGCGCTGAATCCGCAGCACAATCGGCCCGTCATTGCCGGCGCCGACGAATACGGGATCCTGCTGCCCATCGACAAGGCCGAGATCTTCGCTGCGAAGCTCGACCTGATCGACCAGCCGCTGGTGTCCTGGCAGGCGCACCGGATGCGGCAGGGCGAGACCCTTGCCCAGGTGGCGCAGCGTTTCGGCATGTCGCTCGAGACCCTCAAATCGGTCAACGGCATCGGACCGCATTCGACGGTTCCGACCGGCTACTCGCTACTCGTGCCGTCGCAGCGCCCGTCGGAAGCGAGCGCGGCCTCCCTCGAGCATGCGGTGTTCACCACAGTGCCCGCCGGGCGCACGTTCTACTACGTCGTGCACCGCGGCGACAACCTGCATGCCATCGCGGCGCGCAATGGCGTGTCGATGGAGGACATCCGACGCTGGAACCATCTTTCGGGCAACTGGCTGCGCGCCGGCCAGAAGCTGCGGATCACCAGTGATGCGCGGCCGCTGCGGACCCTGCGCGCGAGCCGCGGCCACCCTCATCCGGCCAAGGTCCGCGTCGCGAAGGTGAGGGCGAAGGCGGCCACGCGGCGGGGCCACACGTTGACGGCGCGCGCGTCCGGGACCCGGACAGTCCGGGCCAAGGGCCATCGCGCCCCGAAGGCCAAGGTCGCGTCCACGCGGCGTGCCGGCCCGGGTGTGCGCCGCGCTGCCAGGCCGGCGGTGGCCGCGACGGCGGCCGGCAACAACGCGATCAGCGAGCGCTGACGCCGGCCGGATCCGCGGCCCCCGACCGCAAGTGACCGCGGCAGGGACCAGGCTTCCCCAGGAGCCCCCAAAGCAAAACGGGCGACGCGTGGCGTCGCCCGTTTTCGTCCGTCGCACATCTGCGACGGCGCTTGGGTCGAAGAAGTTACTTCTTCTTCGCAGCCTTCCGCTTGGTCGCCTTCTTCTTGGCGGCCTTCTTCTTCGGCGCAGCCTTCTTCTTGGCGGCCTTCCTCTTCTTCGGCGCAGCCTTCTTCTTGGTCGCCTTCTTCTTGGCGACCTTCTTCTTCGCAGCCTTCTTCTTCTTCGGCGCAGCCTTCTTCTTGGCGGCCTTCTTCTTCTTGGCGACCTTCTTCTTCGCAGCCTTCTTCTTCTTCGGCGCAGCCTTCTTCTTGGCGGCCTTCTTCTTCGGCGCAGCCTTCTTCTTCGGGGCCGCCTTGCGTTTCTTCGCCTTCTTCTTCGGCGCCGCGGCGGGAGCCGCCGGCGTCATCATCGACATCATGTCAGCCATCATCGTTGATTCTCCTGTCTGAGTTCAATGTACCTTTTATGGTCCTACGTTCGCAGGTGTCGCCGGATTCCGGGGCTTCGCGCTCCACTTCGAATAATTTGGAGCCTACCCCTTGACAAATCCATTGGCACCTGCTGCCTGCATTGTAGCCACGTTTCACGCTTTTGCAAGATTTGTACCCCGAATCGAACAGGGCGAAGCGCAGTTGTTGCGAATTCGCAAATCGCGCGCGATGGATCGCGAACGCGAATTTCGACGTACAGCGCGCAGTTTCGATCAGGGCAAGCGCGATTCCTGCGCGTGGAGTTCGGCGATGGTCTCGCGGCGGCGGACCAGGTGCGCCATCTCGCCGTCGACGAGCACTTCGCAGGCGCGAGGGCGCGCGTTGTAGTTGGAGCTCATCGACATTGCATAGGCGCCCGCTGCGCGGACCGCCAGAAGGTCACCCTCCTCGAGCGCGAGCATCCGGTCGTGACCGAGGAAATCGCCGCTCTCGCAGATCGGCCCCACGATGTCCCACAGGCCCGGATCGGTGTGCCGCGGGCGGACCGGGTCGATCGCGTGCCAGGCCTCGTAGAGCGACGGGCGCAGGAGGTCGTTCATCGCGGCGTCGACAATCGCGAAGTTCCGCGCGGCCTGGGGTTTGACGAAGCGCACGCGCGTCAGCAGCACGCCTGCCTCCCCCACCAGGCGTCGCCCGGGCTCGAACAGCAGCGTCTCGCGCCGACCGCCGACGAGGCCGCGCAGCATGCGGGCGTAGTCGCCGACCGCGACCGGCGATTCGTCGCGATAGCGGATGCCGAGCCCCCCGCCGAAATCGATGTGCGAAAGCGCGATGCCTTCCGCCGCGAGTGCGTCGGCCAGGCCGAGCAGCTTGCCGGCGCCTTCCCGGTAGGGGCCGAGCTCGGTGATCTGCGAGCCGATGTGCATGTCGATTCCATGGACGGTGATCGACGGCATCGCCGCCGCGCGGCGGTAGAGCGCGGGGGCGTCGGCGAACGCGACGCCGAACTTGCTCTCCTTGAGCCCGGTCGAGATGTAGGGGTGGGTCAGCGGATCGACGTCGGGGTTGACGCGGAAACTGACCGGCGCGCGAACGCCCATCCGGTGCGCCACCGCGGCGAGGTGGTCGAGCTCGCTCGCCGACTCGACGTTGAAGCACAGGATCCCCGCCGCGAGCGCAGCCTCCATCTCGGCGTCGCTCTTGCCCACGCCCGAGAAGACCGCCTTGCGCGGATCGGCCCCCGCGGCGACCATGCGGGCGAGCTCTCCCCCCGACACGATGTCGAACCCGCTGCCAAGGCGTGCGAACAGGTCGACGATCGCGAGCGAGGAATTCGCCTTCATCGCGTAGCAGACGAGGTGCGGAACGCCCTCGAATGCCCCATCGAATTCGCGATATGCGCCCGTCAGCATCCGGCGCGAGTAGACGTAGCAGGGCGTGCCGTGGCGCTTTGCGATCTCGGCCAGCGACACGCCTTCGGCGCACAGCTCGCCGTCGACGTATTCGAAGGCGCTCACGGTTTCGGGCTCGACGGTGCCGACGGCGCCGGTGGCGCGGGCAGCGTCGGTGCATGGGCCGGTGCCGGGGTCGCCTTGGGCGCGGGGCGCAGCGGGCCCTTGACCCCGCAGCCCGAGAGCCCGAGCGACAGGGCGGCGAACGACAGCGCGACGAGCGCAGTGCGGATCCGGATTTGACGTACCATCGCGGCAAATCCTAGCATGATGCAATGCACGAATCCGCGTTCATAGCCGCAGCCGACGCGACGCTCGAGAGGATCGGGCTGGCGCTCGACGCCGCGCTCGAGACCAGCGACGCCGACATCGACTGGAATCTCACCGACGGCGTGCTGACGATCGAGTGCGAGGATGGCAGCAAGATCATCGTCAACCGCCATGTACCCAATCGGGAAGTATGGGTCGCGGCGAAAAGCGGTGGCTTCCATTTTCGCGCCGATCACGGCCATTGGCGCGACACGCGGGGTCACGACGATCTCGCGACCGCGCTCACCCGGCTCCTCAAGGCACAGGCGCGCCTGGCTCTGCGGCTGCCAGAGCTTCCGGCGCCGCAGGAGCGCTGACCCCGATTCGCGCTACGGTCAGCGCGGGCAGCACATGTCCGCGCGCTCGGAGTGCGCAATCGCCGGCTTACGGGTCCCGGCGCGGCGGCGCTCGAGGACATCCTGCGCTCGACGTTCCTGCCGGGCTCGCTTGCCGCGCCACCCGTGACAGCCGTCGCGCACGCTCGCGCTCGCCATGTGTTGCCCCGCTGCCCCGATGCGGCCGCACGGGGCGCCGATCGCCGCTGGCGCGGGCCGGCATTGGCGCGTGCCGACACCCCTGCTCCCGGGCTCACGCCGCCTCGGCCTCCTTGCAATTGCTCGGGGTGTCGAAGGCGGCGCGTCGGCCTCGCAGCGGCGATTCGCAAAGGCCTCCGATCCCCGCTTCGCGGGGCCCCTCGTCGGCCGCTCACGCCGCCAGAAGCGCGGTCCAGTCGTCGAGTTGGCGCCGCAGCGCAGCGTGACCGGGGAGCAGCGATTCGACCACGCTCCAGAAGCGCGCCGAGTGGTTGAGTTCGACGATGTGCGCGACTTCGTGCGCGACGACGTACTCGGCGAGCATCGGCGGCAGCTGGACGAGCCGCCAGTTGAGCCGGATCTCGCCCTTGGCGTTGCAGCTACCCCATTCGCTGCGCGCGTCCGACAGACGCACGGCTGCCGGGTGCGGGCTCACCCGGCTCACGTAATGCGCGACCCGGGCGGCGACCAGTGCCCATGCCTGGTCCTTGAGCCAGAGCTGCACGCCTTCGGCAACCCGGCGCTGGTCGTGAGCCTCGGGGTGGCGGACGGTCAGGCTGAAGAGGTCTGCAGCGACGGAGAATCTGCGCGCAGGGAACACCTCGAGGGAGAGCTCCTCGCCGCGGAAGACGATCGGTTCGCCCGTTCTCCAATGGCGCGGCATGACATCGCGGCGCCGCGCACGCCATTCGGCGAGCGAGCGGACGATCCATTTGGCGCGTTCGACGAGGGCCGCCTCGATGTCGCGCAGACTCACCCAGCGCGGCGCGCGGACGGTGAGACCCTCGAGGTGGACTTCCATTCCGATCGAACGCCGCCGCGCGCGGATCAGCCGGTACTCGATCGACTGCCCGCCGAGAACGATGCTGCGCAGCTGGCCTTCCTTCAGCGCCGCGGCCTCGCCGTCATGCAGGTATCGGCGCGTCATGCGGGTCGACCCAGTCGTTGGACCTCGCCTTCGATCCAGTCCTCCACCGCGCGCATCAGCTTGGCAGCCTCCTTCGGATCGGGCGGCATGGGCTTGCCGATCGACAGCGTGATGGTTCCGGGTCGCTTGCCCATGATGCCTTTGGGCCACAGCCACCCGGCGTTGTGGGCGATGGGCAGAATCGGCACGTCCATCGCGATCGCGAGCCGCGCGGCGCCGGTCTTGTAGCGGACGCGCGTTCCGGCGCGGATCCGCGTGCCCTCGGGGTACACGGCGATCCAGAAGCCCTGCGCGAAGCGCTCGCGCCCCTGCGCGGCCATCTGGACCATCGCATCCTGCCCGCTCCGGCGGGCGATCGTGATCGGCGACGCGAGCGCGAATCCCCAGCCGAAGAACGGAACCGACAGCAGCTCCTTCTTCGCGACGTAGGCGAGCGGGGGCAACAGGCGCGACAGGAACAGCGTCTCCCAGGTCGAGCTGTGCTTGCAGGCGACGATGTGCGGCGTCATCGGCAGGTTCTCCACGCCGATGACGCGATGGCGGATGCCGCAGATCCAGCGCGCAGCCCACAGGTTCATCGCGCACCAGCCGGTGATGAACCGGTAGCGCGGCACGCGTGGCAGCCACCAGACCGCGACGATCGCGATCGCCCACACGGGCGTCACGACCGCCTGGAAGAGGGTGAAGACCAGCGAGCGCAATGCGGTTCCCATGCGCGTCGACGCCCCCCGCTACCCGCCGGCGAGCAGGGCCGACGCCGCGAACGCG
>DAHUXO010000056.1 GCA_027307095.1 Betaproteobacteria bacterium
GGCGGGGGAATCGGGAACGGCGTCGACCCGGTCCGAATGCCGGACGATGACATAGTTGGCGTTGTGCAGCCGTACCAGGAACGGATAACCTGCGGCGGCGTCGTAGCGCGACCAGCGCTCGCCGATCATCGAGCGGTTCCCGCCTCCCTCGATCGACGCCTGGGGAGGTGCGATTCGCCCGAGCGGAGGCTCGGCTTCGGGCCCTGGCGCGGCCGCCGGGGGCGATGGTCTGGCCGCGGCGTCGTAGCACGCGAGGCGCGCATGATCGTCCACGATCGTCGCACACGCGGCGATATCGCCGGCGTGGGCGGGAATTGCCGCAACGCCGCAGAGGCAGAGCGGGAGCAGGAACAACGGAGGCCTACGCATGGGTCTGACGATGACGGTGCCGGACGTCCCGGCGAACGCAATGCTGGCACATCGCGACGATTCCCGCGCGCAGCGAACGCAGGGCTGCACGTAGGCATGGAAGGGGAAGCGGGGCGGCGTCGGGATGCGTCGTCGCCACGCCAGCTCGACCTTTGCTATGCTCGAAACCATCGTTCCGCCATCCGGAGCAGGGAACCATGAGAGACGCATCGATTCCAGTCACGCTGATCGTCGTGGGCCTGGGCTGGCTGCTGTGGGAGCTGCGCCTGTTTCCCGATGTCGACTGGATCATCGCCATCGGCTTCATCGCCGGTGGCATCGCGGTGCTGGCGATCGACGGCATCAACAGGAACTCGGTCGTCGTCGGGCCATTCCTGATCGCCATCGGCATCGCGTGGCTGCTGCACGATCGCTACTGGGTGAGCTGGCGGCTGATCGTGCCGTCGATGCTCGCGCTGCTCGGCGTGCTGATGCTGGTCTCGCGCAGCCCCCGGATCCCCGACCGGCGCGCAGGCGGTCCGGACAAGGGCTGACCGGCGCATCGCCGGACCTGCCTTGCCCCAGGGGTCTCTTTGGCGTAAGTTTCGCCATGACGCTAGGGGTCCTTCCCGTCGATGCACGACGGGTCGGTGAGAGAACACCCTCGGTACCTGTACGGATAATGCCGGCGCAGGGAAGCGTGAGCCCTTCATCGCTCCTCTTCCTGCCGCGGCATCGACGAGGAACACGATGAACGCCAACGATCAGTTTTTCGCCCGCGACGCCAAGGTGGATTCCGCCGCGGTCGCGCCCCTTCCCGCTTCGCGCAAGATCTACGTCGACGGCTCGCGCCCCGACCTGCGCGTACCGATGCGCGAGATCTCGCAGAGCGATACGCCAGCCTCCTTCGGCAGCGAGAGCAATCCGGCGATCGTCGTCTACGACACGTCGGGACCCTACACCGACCCCGCAGCGAACATCGACATCAAGCGCGGGCTGCCGCCCCTGCGCGCGCCGTGGATCCTCGATCGCGGCGACACGGTGGAGCTCGACGGGCCGACGTCTGCCTACGGCCGCGAGCGGCTCGACGATCCGCAGCTCTCCGGCATGCGTTTCGACCTGCACCGCCGCCCGCGCCGCGCCAGGTCCGGGGCGAACGTCTCGCAGATGCATTACGCCCGCCGTGGCATCGTGACCCCGGAGATGGAGTTCATCGCGATCCGCGAGAACCTGAAGCGCGAGGAGATGTTGCGCACGCTTCCCGCGCTGGTCACGCGGCAGCATCCGGGCCAGAGCTTCGGCGCGGCAATCCCCGACGTCATCACGCCGGAGTTCGTCCGCGATGAAGTGGCGCGGGGACGGGCGATCATCCCGAACAACATCAACCACCCGGAAACCGAGCCGATGATCATCGGCCGCAATTTCCTGGTGAAGATCAACGCCAACATCGGCAACTCGGCGGTGTCCTCGTCGATCGGCGAGGAAGTCGAGAAGATGACGTGGTCGACGCGCTGGGGTGCCGACACGGTGATGGACCTGTCGACCGGCAGGAACATCCACGAGACTCGCGAGTGGATCATCCGCAACTCGCCTGTCCCGATCGGGACGGTGCCGATCTACCAGGCGCTGGAGAAGGTCGACGGCAGGGCCGAGGAGCTGACCTGGGAGATGTACCGCGATACGCTGATCGAGCAGGCCGAGCAGGGCGTCGACTATTTCACCATCCACGCCGGCGTGCTGCTGCGCTATATCCCGCTGACCGCGAAACGCATGACCGGGATCGTGTCGCGCGGCGGCTCGATCATGGCCAAGTGGTGCCTCGCGCATCACAAGGAGAGCTTCCTCTACACGCATTTCGAGGAGATCTGCGAGATCATGGCCGCCTACGACGTCGCGTTCTCGCTGGGCGACGGCCTGCGTCCCGGCTCGATCTATGACGCGAACGACGAAGCGCAGCTCGGCGAACTGCGCACGCTGGGCGAACTGACCCAGGTGGCGTGGCGCCACGACGTGCAGGTGATGATCGAAGGTCCGGGTCA
>DAHUXO010000057.1 GCA_027307095.1 Betaproteobacteria bacterium
GGTGCTTTTCCATCTTGAAGTCGGGAATGCCGTAGCGCAGCAGGCCCCCGATGCGGTCGGCTTTCTCGAACACCACCACGTCGTGCCCGGCGCGCGCGAGCTGCTGCGCACAGGCGAGCCCGGCGGGCCCCGATCCGACGACGGCGACGCGCCGCCCCGTCTTGTGCGCAGCAGGCTGCGGAACGACCCAGCCTTCCTCCCATCCCTTGTCGATGATGAAATGCTCGATCGACTTGATGCCGACGGGATCGCTGTTGATGTTCAGCGTGCACGCCGCCTCGCAGGGCGCCGGGCAGACGCGCCCGGTGAACTCGGGAAAGTTATTCGTCGAGTGCAGGACGTCGAGCGCATCCTTCCACTGCTGCCGGTAGACGAGGTCGTTCCAGTCGGGAATGACGTTGTTGACCGGACAGCCGCTCTGGCAGAACGGTATCCCGCAGTCCATGCAGCGTGCGCCCTGCTTCGACGCGGCAGCGTCGTCGAGCGCATGGACGAATTCGCGGTAGTGGCGCAGGCGCGCGGTCACCGGGTCGGAGACCTCGGCAATGCGCTGGAATTCGAGAAAACCGGTGATCTTGCCCATCGACGTCTTCGGCTCGTTGATTACGCGGCCTGCTTCTGCGCCTTGGCGCCGGCCGGCTTCGTGCTTTGCGCCTTGGCGTACATCTCCGAAAGCGCGCGCACGTACTCGTTCGGCAGCACCCTGACGAACCTCGCCCGCGCGGCGTCCCAGGCATCGAGCATCGACAGCGCGAGCGTCGATCCGGTGAAGCGCAGGTGGCGCTCGACGAGCTCGCGCAGGATGACATCGTCGGCACGCCCGCGATGCAGCAGGCGCCCCTTGCCGGCCGCCGCGAGCTCCTTCTCCGCGCGCAGCTGCTCCGCCTCGGCCAGCACCGGGGCGAGCGTCACCATCGCCTGGTTGCAGCGCGACGCGAACGCCCCGTCGGGATCGTAGACGTAAGCGACGCCGCCGCTCATGCCGGCGGCGAAATTGCGCCCGGTCGGGCCCAGCACGACGACCGTGCCGCCGGTCATGTATTCGCAACCGTGGTCGCCCGTGCCCTCGACGACGGCCGAAGCCCCCGAATTGCGCACGCAGAAGCGCTCGCCGGCGACGCCGCGGAAATACGCCTCGCCGTCGATCGCGCCGTACATCACGGTGTTGCCGATGACGATGTTGTGCTCCGGCTTCGCCGGGCAGGCAGGGTCCGGGTAGACGACGATGCGCCCGCCGGACAGGCCCTTGCCGACGTAGTCGTTGGTGGCGCCCTGCAACTCGAACGTGACGCCCTTCGCCAGGAACGCGCCGAAGCTCTGGCCCGCGATGCCGTCGAAAGCGACGTGCAGCGTGTCCTCGGGCAGGCCTTCATGGCCGTGACGGCGCGCGATCGTCCCCGACAGCATCGCACCGACCGACCGGTGCGCGTTGCGGATCCGGTAGTTGAGCCGCACCGGCTGGCCTTTCTCGATCGCGGGCGCAGCCGCCGCGATCAGCTGGTGGTCGAGCGCGCCCGCGAGCCCGTGATCCTGGCTCTCGCAATGATGACGCGCGACTTCCGCCGGCATGGCCGGAAGGTGGAACACCCTCGAGAAGTCGAGTCCACGCGCCTTCCAGTGCTCGATGCCCTTCTTCGTGTCGAGCAGGTCCGCGCGTCCGATCATGTCGGCGAGCCTGCGGAAGCCGAGCTGGGCCATGATCTCGCGCAGCTCCTCGGCGACGAAGAAGAAATAGTTGACGACGTGCTCGGGCTGCCCGGCGAAGCGTCGGCGCAGCACCGGGTCCTGCGTCGCGACGCCGACCGGGCAGGTGTTGAGGTGGCACTTGCGCATCATGATGCAGCCTTCGACGACCAGCGGCGCCGTCGCGAAGCCGAACTCGTCGGCGCCGAGCAGCGCGCCGATCGCGACGTCGCGGCCCGTCTTCATCTGCCCGTCGACCTGCACTGCGATGCGCCCGCGCAGGCGGTTCAGCACCAGCGTCTGCTGCGTTTCGGCCAACCCGAGCTCCCAGGGCGTGCCGGCGTGCTTGATCGACGACCAGGGAGAGGCGCCGGTCCCGCCGTCGTGCCCCGAGATCGTCACGTGATCGGCTTTGGCCTTGGCGACGCCGGCAGCGACGGTCCCGACGCCGACCTCGGACACGAGCTTCACCGAGATCGACGCCTTCGGGTTCGCGTTCTTCAGGTCGTGGATCAGCTGCGCGAGGTCCTCGATCGAATAGATGTCGTGATGCGGCGGCGGCGAGATGAGCCCGACGCCGGGCACCGAGTAGCGGAGCTGCGCGATGTACTCGGACACCTTGTGGCCGGGGAGTTGCCCGCCTTCGCCGGGCTTCGCGCCCTGCGCCATCTTGATCTGCAGCTGGTCGGCGGAAGCAAGGTACTCGGCGGTGACGCCGAAGCGCCCGGAGGCGACCTGCTTGATCCTCGAGCGCAGGCTGTCGCCGGCTTTCAGCGGAATGTCGCGCTCGACCGCGCCCTTGCCGATCACCGAGGCGAGCGTGTCGCCGTCCCTGACCGTGCTGGCGCCTGCGCGCATCTCGGCGCGGTAGCGCAGCGCATCTTCGCCGCCCTCGCCGGTGTTCGACTTGCCGCCGATGCGGTTCATGGCGACGGCGAGCGTCGTGTGCGCCTCGGTCGAGATCGAACCGAGGCTCATCGCGCCGGTGGCGAAGCGCCTGACGATGTCCTTCGCAGGCTCGACCTCGTCGAGCGGCACCGGTGTGCACGCCGACGTGCGGAATTCGAACAGGCCGCGCAACGTCCTGAGCTTCCTGCCCTGCTCGTTGATTAGCGCAGCGTAATCGCGGTAGGTCGAGTACGAATTCGACCGCGCTGCGTGCTGCAGCTTGGCGATCGAGTCAGGTGTCCACATGTGCTCCTCGCCGCGCACGCGATAGGCGTACTCGCCGCCAGCGTCGAGCATGCGCACGAGCAGCGGGTCGTCGCCGAAGGCCAGCGCGTGCAGGCGCTGCGCCTCCGCGGCGACCTCGAACAACCCGATGCCCTCGATCGTGCTCGCGGTGCCGGTGAAATACTTGTCGACGAAGGACTTCTGCAGGCCGACCGCCTCGAAGATCTGGGCGCCGCAGTACGACTGGTAGGTCGAGATGCCCATCTTGGACATCACCTTGTAGAGCCCCTTGCAGATCGCCTTGATGTAGCGCTTCTGCGACTGCTTCCCGTCTCCGCCGGGCAGCGCGCGCGCGACGTCGTCGATCGTCTCGAGCGCGAGGTACGGGTGGATCGCCTCGGCGCCGTAGCCGGCGAGCAGCGCGAATTGATGGACCTCGCGCGCCGAGCCCGTCTCGACGACCAGCCCCGTCGACGTCCGCAATCCCTTCTTCACCAGGTGCTCGTGGACGGCAGCCGTCGCGAGCAGCGCCGGTATCGGCAGCATCGAGTCCGACACGCAACGGTCGGACAGGATGATGATGTTGAAGCCCTGGTGGATCGCGTCCTCGGCATGCGCGGCGAGGCTCGCGAGCGCCGCTTCCATGCCGTTGCCGCCCCATGCCGCCGGGTAGCAGATGTCGAGCTCGATCGAGCGGAATGCCCCGCCCGAGAAGAGCTCGACGTGGCGCAGCTTCTCCATGTTCTCGGCGGTCAGGATCGGCTGCTGCGCCTCGAGGCGCATCGGCGGTTCGCCGCCGTCGGCGCCCTGGTCGACGGCGAGCAGGTTCGGCCGCGGGCCGATGAACGACACCAGCGACATCACGAGCTCCTCGCGGATCGGGTCGATCGGCGGGTTCGTCACCTGCGCGAACAGCTGCTTGAAATAGTTGTAGAAGACCTTGGGCCGATCCGACAGCACCGGCAATGCGGCGTCGTTGCCCATCGAGCCGACCGCCTCCTCGCCGTTCTGCGCCATCGGGGCGAGGATCACCTTGAGGTCCTCCTGCGTGTACCCGAACGCCTGCTGGCGGTCGAGCAGCGGCACCTCCGACGGCGTCAGCGGCGCCGGCTCGGGCATCTCCTCGAGCGACAGCCGGCAGCGCGCGATCCAGTCGCGGTACGGCTGCGCGATCGCGAGCGTGCGCTTCAGCTCCTCGTCGTCGACGATGCGGCCCGCGTCGAGGTCGACCAGCAGCATCCGGCCCGGCTGCAGCCGCCACTTCTTGACGATCTTCGACTCGGGGATGTCGAGGACGCCGACTTCGGAGGCCATGACGATGTAGTCGTCGTCGGTCACGACGAAGCGCGCCGGGCGCAGCCCGTTGCGATCGAGCGTCGCGCCGATCTGGCGCCCGTCGGTGAACGCCATCGCCGCCGGACCGTCCCAGGGCTCCATCAACGCGGCGTGATACTCGTAGAACGCGCGCCGGTCCTCGTCCATCAGCGGATTGCCCGCCCAGGCCTCCGGGATCATCAGCATCATCGCGTGGGCGAGCGGATAGCCGCCCATCAGCAGCAGCTCCAGCGCGTTGTCGAATGACGCGGAATCGGACTGGCCGTCGTAGATCAGCGGCCACAGCTTCGGCAGATCGTCGCCCAGCACCTTCGACGCGATCGCCCCTTCGCGCGCACGGATCCAGTTGAAATTGCCGCGCAGCGTGTTGATCTCGCCGTTGTGGCTGATGAAGCGGAACGGGTGCGCGAGGTCCCAGGTCGGGAACGTGTTGGTCGAGAACCGCTGGTGGACCATCGCCAGCGCCGAGACCATCGTCCGGTCGTGCAGGTCGACGTAGTACTCGCCGACCTGGTGCGCAAGCAGCATGCCCTTGTAGACGATCGTGCGCGTCGACATCGACGGCACGTAGAACTCCTTGCCGTGCCGCAGGTCGAGGTCCTGGATCGCGTGGCCCGCGCCCTTGCGGATCACGTAGAGCTTGCGCTCGAAAGCGTCCTGGTCCATGTCGCGCGACCCGCGTCCGACGAACACCTGGCGGATGACCGGCTCGACCTCCTTGGTCCGCGTGGAGAGTCCGGAATTGTCGGTCGGCACGTCGCGCCAGCCGAGCAGCACCTGTCCCTCGGCCTGGATCGCACGCTCGATCTCCTGCTCGCAGGCCATCCGCGACGCGGGTTCCTGCGGCAGGAAGACCATGCCGACGCCGTACTGGCCGAGCGCCGGCAGCGTGATGCCGAGCTTGCCGCAGGCGCGACGGAAGAACGCGTCGGGAAGCTGCAGCAGGATGCCGGCCCCGTCGCCCTGCAGCGGGTCCGCGCCGGTGGCGCCGCGGTGCGTCAGGTTCTCGAGGATCGACAGGCCCTGCGTGACGATGTCGTGGGTCTTGCGGCCCTTGATGTGGGCGATGAAGCCCAGCCCGCAAGCGTCGTGCTCATGCGCCGGGTCGTAGAGCCCCTGCGCCGCCGGGGGATGGGAATGGCCTGGAACGGCTGACGGATGATCCACGATGACCTCGTTGCGCTGGGGCGGCCTGACGAAGATTAGCGCCGGGAAGCCGCGGTCGCGACCTCGAGCGAAAATTCAGGCGAAACCCGTCAATGTTACGCAGGATGCTGCATTGCGGCAAGACGCGCGGGGGATCCCAAGGCGCACGACCGCGCAACAGCCGACGGCGGCGAAAGCGACCATTCCGCCGGAAACACTTGCACCGTCCAGCTTGTTAGGCTTTAATCTGAACAAAATCGCCTATATCGTTGTTGCAGCGCTTAATTCGACTTGGGTGAAATTGCATCTTTAGGACAACATCATCAGGACAACATCATGCCCCGATACCGTGTGACCGCCTGGCTGCGCCCGCTCCTCACCCTTGCCGCGCTGGCCGGCGTGCTCTCGCTGGCCGCCTGCGGCGGCGGCAACGGGGCGCCGAACAATCCCTACCAGCCGGGCGCCGGGCCGCTGACGATCACGCCCGGAACGGCCACCGGCTATTCCGGGATTCCGTTCGTGTTCTCGATCACCGGCGGGACACCGCCCTACTCGGTGATTTCGAGCGATCCGGTCCTGCTCCCGGTCACCGGCGGCGTGTCGGGGAATTCGCTGGTCATCGTTCCTGCCAACGTGCCCGCCGCGACCTCGGTCAGCTTCACCGTCAGCGACTCTGCCGGCCATCAGACGACGGGATCGCTCAACATCAATCCGGCGCTGCTGCTGCCGACCTCGATCACCATCACCGGCAACCCCACCTGCGCGGCATCGGGCGCAGCGCTGTGCTCGGGCCAGGACGGAACCGCATCGGTCGTGGTGACCGGCCCCGGCGGCGCGCCGCTCGCCGGGCGCAGCGTGCGCTTCGACGTCGTCCAGGGCGATTTCACGATCTCGCCGCCCGGACAGGCGTCGGTCCAGACGCTGACGGTCACCAGCGACCAGAACGGCAATGCGACGGTGAGGCTGCTCGTCCCGACGACGGCGGCGACGCAGATCGCATCGATCCGCGCGACCGACGTCACCAGCGGCAGCAACGTCGTCGGCCAGTTCACCATCGCGCAGTACGTCAACGGCGCCGCGGTGCTGTCGGTCATTCCGACCGGCACCACGACGTTCAACGGCCCCGACACCGCGACCTGCAATGCCGGCAGCCACGCGACGTTCTACATCTTCGGCGGCACGCCGCCCTACACGGTCGCGGCGACGTTCCCCAACGACGTCGCGCTGGCCGGGGTTCCCGTGCAAAGGAGCGGCGCGGGCTTCACGGTGACGCCCAACGGGACCTGCTTCACCGGCATGACCTTCGCGATCACCGATGCGACCGGCCGCACGCTGCTGTCGCCACCGACGGTCAGCAATGTGCCGGGCACGGCAGCGCCGCCGCCAACCACGGTCCCGTTCCGCGTCATACCGAACCAGAGCGACGGCTCGACCAACGCGAAGGTCAATTGCACCGGCACCACGTTCAGGTTCACCCTCTCCGGCACGCCGCCGTTCAGCGTCGTCTCGTCGGATGCGAGCGTGAACCTGGGCCCACCACCCGGTCCCCCATTCAACACGGCGCCGGCAATCCTGGCCGCATC
>DAHUXO010000090.1 GCA_027307095.1 Betaproteobacteria bacterium
AGTGCGAGTAGCTGTCCGCGGTGTCGATCAGGTTGCATCCGGCATCGACGAATGCGTCGAGCAGGCGAAACGACGTCGCCTCGTCCGCGGTCCAGCCGAACACGTTGCCGCCGAAGGCGAGCGGCGCGACCTCGAATCCGCTGCGGCCGAGCTTACGTCGCTGCATTGCCAAGTCCTTTCCGGTGCGCCTCGTAGCGCGCCTTGCTCTCTTCGTTGAGCGGATAGAGACCCGGCAGCGCGGCCCCCCTTTCCACCTGGTCCATGATCCACTGCTCGAGCAACTCCTGCTCGGCGGCCAGCGACGCCACTTCCTCGACCATCGCCGCGGGGATCACGACGGCGCCGTCCTCGTCTGCGACGACGATGTCATCGGGGAACACCGCGACGCCCCCGCAACCGATCGGCTCCTGCCAGTTGACGAACGTGAGACCCGCCACCGATGGCGGCGCAGCCACGCCCTGACACCAGACGGACAGGCGTGACGCGAGCACGCCTTCGACGTCGCGCAGCACGCCGTCGGTCACCAGGCCCGCAACGCCGCGCATGTGCATTCGCGCGCACAGGATGTCACCGAAGATTCCGGCATCGGTCACGCCACGCGCGTCGACGACAGCCACGCAGCCTGCGGGCATCGCCTCGATCGCAGCGCGCGTCGAAATCGGCTTGGCCCACGATGCCGGTGTCGCGAGGTCCTCGCGCGCCGGAACGAAGCGCAAGGTGAATGCGCGACCGGCGACGCGCCCCTGTCCCGGGCGCAGCGGCCGCGTGCCGCGCATCCAGACATTGCGCAGTCCCTTCTTGAGCAGGACCGTCGTGAGCGTCCCGGTCGTGATGCCTTTCAGCGATTCGAGGATGTCGCGGTCTGCCATCTCCAGGTCTCCGTCAGGCGGGCTGCGGATGTTGCGGCCCGCGCACAGCGCCATTGTAGAATGGGTCCCGGCTGCTGCCGGCAAAGTCGAGGGAGACCGCCATGACCGCATTCAGCGTCGTACGTTTCCGCGTCAAGCCCGGCCAGGAGCCGCGCTTTCTGGCCGCGCACCGCAAGGTCCGCGGTCGGTTCGCGGGCTTTCGCGGGGGTGCGTTGATCAAGACCGGCGACCGTTCCTACTGCATGATCGCCGGCTGGGACGATTTCGACAGCCTGGTCGCTGCCAGGCCCCGCCTGATCGCGATCCTCGACACCTTTCGCGACACCCTCGAGGATCTCGGACATGACCTCGGCGTCACCGATCCCGTGTCCGGCGAAACGGTCGTCGAGTTGCCGGCGTTGCGCTAGCGTCCCCGGTCGGTCCCGGCTGGTGCAGGCAGGTCGGCCGGAGGCGGGCCCGGTGCGCGGCGGTCGATGCCGCCCGGTGTCGGGCTACGCGCGCGAAGCCGCTGCGGCGAACCCTTCGACGAGTTCCGCCAGGCAGCGCTTGGCGTCCGCCAGGATCGACACGCCGTCGCCGACGAGCAGCACGTCGAAATCGAGGTCCAGCAGCGCCGCGACGCTCCGCCGCAGGCGCGGCGGGTCGTCGATGACCTTCTCGCGCAGCAGCGAGCAGCGTCCCGGCGGATTGCCGATCACCGCGTCGCCGACCATCAGGATGTGCCGTTCCGGCCAGTGCAGTGCGACCTCGCCCGGCGACTTGCCCGCGGCCGCCACGAGAGTGAATGGACCGGCCTTCGCACCGACCTCGAGGTATCCGTCGATGTCGGTTCCCTGGCCGCGGGCGTGCGCCGCGTCGTCGGGGTGAATCAGCGTCCGCGCGCCGGTACGCGAGCGCAGCAGGTTGGCCGCGCGGGCATGGTTGCGGTTGGTCAGCAGGATCGTCGCGACGCCCGCCGCCACGATCTCGTCCAGGTCCGCGGCAGGGGGATGCACCGGATCGATGCAGAGATTGCCTGCAGGATGGCGGACGAAATGGCCGTTGAAGTTGTAGCCGTGGGGCTCGGAAAACCAGGGCCAGGTGAAGACATCGGGAACGATTTCCTGCATCGTGGACTCCTCGTCTCATCGAGGCGCGAGCGACCGCACCCGCGTCCGGCTTTCGCGCCCGACCTGTGGACATGCATCCTCGCATAGCATAGCCCGATGCTCCCACCGCTGACCCAGCGCGACATCCTGCTCGTCGTCGACGTGCAGAACGATTTCCTGCCCGGGGGCGCACTGGCGGTCCCGGATGCCGATGCGATCGTCCCCGTGGTCAACCGGCTTGCCGGCAGGTTCGGGCACGTGGTCCTGACGCAGGACTGGCACGTCCCCGGCCACAGTTCGTTCGCATCATCCCACCCCGGCCGGTCGCCGTTCGAGACCATCGAGTTGCCTTACGGTCCGCAGGTCCTGTGGCCGGACCATTGCGTCCAGGGTACCGTGGGAGCGGCGTTCGCGCCTGCCCTCGACATTCCGCAGGCCGAGCTCGTCGTGCGCAAGGGTTACCGCCGCGACATCGACAGCTACTCGGCGTTCTGCGAAGCCGACCGGGTCACGCCAACGGGGCTCGCCGGGTACCTGCGCGAGCGCGGTTTCACCCGCGTGCACCTCGCGGGACTGGCCACCGATTTCTGCGTCGCATGGTCGGCAGTCGATGCGCGCCGCTACGGTTTCGAAGCCGTGGTGATCGGGGACGCCTGCCGCGCGATCGACACCGGGGGCTCGCTGGCCGCCGGCTGGAAGCGGATGCGCGAGGCGGGCGTCGGTGAGGTCAGCGCCTCGCAGCTGTCCAACTGAAAGCGCCGGGCAACGCTCAGCCCGGGCGCTCCCCGCCTCCTGAGGCGCGGGCCTCGGGCGTGCCCGGAACCCGGGCGCGCACCGCCGACTTCTGCACCGCGAGGTATTTCCTGAGCATTGCCACGGTTGCCGGGCTGTCCCAGTCGGCGCCTCCGGTATAGCGGCCGATTTCGCGACCCTGGCGGTCGATCAGCAAGGTCGTCGGAAAGGCCGTGAGCGCGAGATCGTTGCGGACCGCCGTCGTGGGGTCGACGTAGACCTTCAGCGCCTGCACGTTGATCTCGTCGAAGAAGCTTTCGACGGCGGCGCGTCCGCCTTTGTCGATGGACAGCGCCACGACCTCGAACTCCGGGCCGCCGAGCCGTGCCTGCAGGCGCTCGAGCGTGGGCATCTCGCGCCTGCACGGCGGGCACCACGTGGCCCAGACATTGAGCAGGATCAGCTTGCCGCGGAACTGCTCCAGGCGCCGCGTGGCGCCCTTGTCGTCGATGAACGCCAGGTTCGGTACCGGACGCGGCGTGCGGTCGGTCATCGCTGCGAACGGGTTCTCGTCGAGCGCGTGCCGCGGGCCGGCGGGCGCGGCACCCGCCGCGGCGCCTTCCGCCGCAACCGCGGGAATCACCACCGCCAGCGCGCCCAGCATCGTCGCGGCGATGAAACGCAATCGCCATTTCCGGGCGCCGCAATCGCGTACGGATATCGTCATGATCGAGAGGTCTCGCTCCTTCATCGTCGAGGGCTGCGGACGAAGCCCAC
>DAHUXO010000093.1 GCA_027307095.1 Betaproteobacteria bacterium
CGCATCGCGGACAGGTGTGCTTTGCCGTCGAGGGCTCGCTGCACCCGGTGCACGTGCTGCGCAGGCTGACGCCGCGTGAGCGCGCGCTCGAAGTCTTCGGACTGCTGCGGGTGTGGGACACCGAGGAGAATTCGGGCGTCCTGATCTACCTGCTGCTCGCGGATCGCGACGTCGAGATCGTCGCCGATCGTGGCGTCCACCGCGCCGCGGGAGCGGCGGCGTGGCACGCGATCTCGACGCACATGGAGTCCGCATTCGCCCGCGGCGAATACGCGGACGGCGCGGCGCGCGGCATCGAGGAGGTCTCGGCGCTCCTCGCCCGGCATTTCCCGCGCACGCAGGCGGGCGCCAACGAGCTGTCCGACAAGCCGGTCGTCCTCTAGGTGGCGGGCGCTGCGCGATTCCGCGCAGTCGGCACGGCGGCTCGGATCAGCTCCGGTCCGTGGCGTCGGGCTTGTCCATGCCGACCAGGTGCAGCGAGTCGAACTGCGCCTGGTTTACGCGGTGGCGCCACATGACGAGCAGCATCGAGCACGCGACGAAGGTTCCGAACAACATGACCGCCGAGTCGATCGAGATCCCCATCCGCACCATCAGCGCGTAGAGTCCGACCATCACGAGGATGCCGATGTTCTCGTTGAAGTTCTGGACCGCGATCGAGTGGCCGGCGCCCATCAGGACGTGGCCGCGGTGCTGGAGCAGCGCGTTCATCGGCACGACGAAGAATCCCGCGCAGGCCCCGATCGCGATCATCAGCACGACCGCGAGCGGGACTTAGGTGACGAAGATCATCACCATCACGACCACGCCCATCGCCGCGCCGACCGGCAGCACGTTGACCGAGCGGCGCAGTGTGACGAACTTCGCGGCGAGCAGCGCCCCCACCGCGACGCCGACGGCGACCACCCCCTGCAGCATCGATGCCTGCGACAGGTCGAGCGACAGCGACCGCGCCGCCCAGTCGATGACGATGAACTGCAGCGTCGCGCCTGCGCCCCAGAACAGCGTCGTGGTCGCGAGCGTGATCTGCCCCAGCCGGTCGCGCCATAGCAGCGCGACGCAGTGGGCGAACTCGCGGATCAGGTAGAGCGGGTTCTTGCTGGGGACGCGGTGGTCGACCCCGGTATCGGGAATGAACCCGTTGATGATCGCGGCGATCAGGTAGAGGGCCATGATGATCGTGATCGCGGCCGCGGGCGGGGTGTCGATCGGCAGGTCGATGACGGGAAAATCGAAGCCGAGCAGCACCGTCGACACCCTGGGCGTGATCAGCGCGCCGCCGAGCAGCACGCCGATGATGATCGAGCCGACGGTCGCGCCCTCGATCCAGCCGTTGGCGACCACCAGCTGCTGAGGCGGCAGCAGCTCGGTCAGGATCCCGTACTTGGCCGGCGAATACGCCGCCGCGCCCAGTCCGACCAGCCCGTAGGCGAGCAGGGGGTGGACGTCGAACAGCATCATCGCGCAGCCGACGATCTTGATCGCGTTGGTGATCAGCATCACGCGACCCTTGGGCATCGAGTCCGCGAAAGCGCCGACCAGGGGCGCGAGCACGACGTAGGACACGACGAAGCTCTGCTTGAGTGCCGGCGTCATCCACGGCGGCTCGTGGAGCCCCCGCAGCAGCGCGATCGCGGCGATGAGCAGCGCGTTGTCGGCGAGCGACGAGAAGAACTGCGCCGCGATGATGGTGTAGAAGCCGCGTTTCATGAACTCGGTTGGGCCGCGCCGGTTTCACGCGGCGAATCCGTTTCGCTCCGCGTCGGTCGATCGCGACGGGTCCGGGGGGCGGCGTCGGCGGCGGCGGGTTTGCGTTGGATTGTTATAATGCAAACGTTGCGCGGCCCGCGCTTTATACCATGATTGCGGAAGCCGCCCCAGAGCCGCCGAGCCGCCCGCGCCGCGCCGGCCTGTCCTGGCCGCGCGCGGGCCGCAAGCCCCCACGCCGCCGATCCCGGATCCGCATGGCCCGCCCGCTCGTCGCGCACATCGATACCGCGGCAATCGCATCCAACCTGGCGCGCGTCCGCGCGCTCGCGCCCGGCGCCGGCGTGCTTGCGGTGGTCAAGGCCAACGCCTACGGGCATGGCCTCGCGCGCGTGCTGCCCGCGCTCGGCGCCGCCGACGGACTTGCGCTGATCGAGCTCGACGCCGCAGTCCTCCTGCGCGATGCCGGATACCGCCGTCCGATCCTGCTGCTCGAGGGCTTCTTCGACGCGCCGGATCTCGAGGAGATCGCCGCCCATTCGCTTGGCGTCGTGGTGCACTGCGCCGACCAGTTGCGGATGCTGGAGAGCGCAAGGCCCGTGGCGCCGATCGAGACCTGGGTCAAGGTCAACACGGGAATGAATCGCCTGGGATTCGCGCTGCGCGAGGTCGCGGGCGTTTGCGAACGACTGGAGGCGATGGGAACGGCGGCGCCGCTGCGCCTGATGATGCATTTCGCGGGCGCGGACGAGGAGGGCGGGATCGCCGGCCCGCTCGCGCGCTTCGACGACGCCTGCCGCGGTCTGCCATATGCGCGGTCGGTCGCCAATTCGGCGGGGATCGTTCGCTACGCAGAAGCCGGCGGTGATATCGTGCGTCCGGGAATCATGCTCTATGGCGCTACGCCGTTCGCCGACCGCAGCGCCGCCGCGCTGGGCCTCGTCCCGGCGATGACGCTGCGCTCCCGCATCATCGGCGTGCAGACGCTCGCGGCCGGGGATCGCGTCGGCTACGGTGCGACGTTCGTCGCGCCGGGGCCGACGCGCATCGGGGTCGTCGCCTGCGGTTACGCCGACGGCTATCCGCGCCACGCGCCCAACGGTACGCCGGCGATCGTGGCGGGGCAGCGGGTGGGCATCGCCGGCCGCGTGTCGATGGACATGCTGACCGTCGACTTGTCCGACGCGCCGCATGCCGGCCTCGGCAGCGACGTCGTGCTGTGGGGCGAGGGGCTGCCGGTGGACGAGGTGGCCGCCGCGGCGGGCACCATCGGCTATGAACTGCTGTGCGCCGTGGCACCGCGGGTCGCGTTCGTCACGGCTGCCTGAGGAGCGAACGTGTACATCGTCGTCACCGGCGCAGCCGGATTCATCGGCTCCAACCTCGTCAGGGCGCTCAATGCGCAGGGCGAGAGCGAGATCATCGCCGTCGACAACCTGACGCACGCCGACAAGTTCGGCAATCTCGTCGATTGCCAGATTGCCGATTACGTCGACAAGGAGGAGTTCATCGTCCGCGTCGCCGAGGGCGATTTCGACGACGATGTCGCGGCGGTCTTCCACCAGGGCGCGTGCTCGGACACGATGGAGTCCGACGGGCGCTACATGATGCGCAACAACTACCGGTACTCGGTGACGCTGCTGCAGCATTGCCAGGACAACGACATCCCCTTCCTGTACGCGTCCAGCGCGTCGGTCTACGGCGCGGGAACGGTGTTTCGTGAGGAGCGCGAGCACGAGGCGCCGCTCAACGTCTACGGCTATTCGAAATACCTGTTCGACGAATACGTTCGGCGCATGCTGCCCGAGCGCACGGCCCAGATCGCAGGCTTCCGTTACTTCAATGTCTACGGCCCGCGCGAGCGGCACAAGGGACGGATGGCGTCCGTCGTGCTGCACTTCTACGAGCAGTACCGCCGCGAAGGCCGCGTTCGGCTGTTCCGCGGATCGGGCGGCTATCCCGATGGCGAGCAGCGGCGCGATTTCGTCCATGTCGACGATGTCGTCGAGGTCAATCTCGATTTCTGGAGGCATCCCGGGCGCTCGGGCATTTTCAACCTGGGCACCGGCAATGCGGCGCCGTTCAATGCCGTCGCCGTCGCGACGATCAATGCAGTCCGCAGCGCGGCCGGCGACCCCCCGCTCACGCTCGCGGAGTTGCAGCGCGAAGGCGCAATCGAGTACGTGCCGATGCCCGATGCGCTCGTCGGCAGGTACCAGAGCTACACGCAGGCGGACGTGACCCGATTGCGTGCGGCCGGCTATGCCGTGCCGATGCTGGCGGTCGACAAGGGCGTCGCGCGCTACGTCGAAAGTCTGATGTCGCATTCGGAACCTGGTTCGTAAGCTGGCGTTGCGTACGCGCGAACCCGCCGGCTCTCCGCCGGCGGCGCGCGACGGCATTCGCCAACCGTCGAAGGAGTTCCACCATGATCCGTTTGCTCCCCGCGATCGCGCTCGCGCTCGTGTCGCACTTCGCTGCCGCCGCCGTCGACCTCAACACCGCCACCAAGGACGACCTCGTCGCGCTTTCGGGCATCGGTCCCGCCAAGGCGCAGGCCATCCTCGACTACCGCACCCAGCACGGCGGTTTCAAGTCCGTCGACGAGCTGAAGTCGGTGAAGGGCATCGGCAGCAAGCAGTTCGAGAAGCTCCGCCCCGAAATCAGCGTCGCGTCGGCGCCGGCCAGGGCCGCGCCCCGCCACGACGCCAAGGCGGTGGCCAAGGCGGACCCGAAAGCGCCGAAGTAAGCGCCCGGGACGGCGCGGCGGGGCCCCGATTCAGGAGGGCCCGAGTTCGGCGCCGTCCCCGGGTCGTCGGCCGGGACTCCCCCCGCGGTCGACGGCCCGGTCGCTTCCCCCGCCGACATCCCGATCGTCCACGCTGTCGTCTCGCCGGCCGTGTCCCGCCGGCAGTCTGCCGGGTGCGAACGCCGTCGCACCGGCCGCGACGTTCGCGGCCCCTGCTTGCAGGTTCCCGCAGGCGCCTCCGCCGCCTTGCGTATGATGGGTCAACGCCCGCCACCCGCGGCGCGTTCTAGCCGAAGCCGGTGCGGGTGCTGGGGTACTTCGCCGGCCGCTGCTGCGGCAACCCGCACACCCCACCCATCAGGGAGAAC
>DAHUXO010000101.1 GCA_027307095.1 Betaproteobacteria bacterium
TAGAGACCCGGCATCGCCGTCCTGCACTGCAGGTCGAACTCGATGCCGCCCATCATGTAGTGCGCGGTCGGCACCACCTCGACACGCCCGCCGGCGAGGTCGAAGCCGCAGTCCGCGCAGCGCTCGACCATGCCCTTGAACTGCCGGCGCACGTTGTCGGCGCCCAGATGGCCCATCGCGATCCACACGCCGCCGTTGGGTGTCGTGCGCCCGCTGCGCATCTCGGCGTAGATGCCGCGCGAGACGATGTCGCGAGTCGCGCGCTCCCCCCGCGGGTCGAAGCGCAGCATGAAGCGCTCGCCCGCGCCGTTCAGCAGATGGCCTCCCGATCCGCGCAGGCCCTCCTCGAGCACGGTGCCGGTCATCCGCGTGTGCGTGCCGGCGAGCAGTCCGGTCGGATGGAACTGCACCATCTCCATGTCGCGCAGCGTGAGGCCGAGGCGCAACGCCATGGCGAGACCGTCGCAGGACTTGTCACCCGACGGCGTGTGATAGCGGTACATCGTCGGCCCGCCGCCGGTCGCGAGCACCACCGCACGCGCGCGCACGAACACGAACTCGCCCGTGCGCATGTCGATGAAGAGCACGCCGCTGATGCGCCTGCCGTCGCGCGAAGGCACCAGCGCGACCGCACGATGCTCCTCCAGCCGCTCGATGCCGCGCGCCCACACCTGCTCGGCGAGCCGGTTGATGATCTCGATGCCGGTCAGGTCGCCCTTGTGGACGGTGCGGTCGAAGGTCTGGCCGGCGAACGCCTTCTGGTGCAGCGTGCCGTCCGGGTTGCGGTCGAAGAAGCAGCCGAGCTCGTTCTCGAGCTCGTGGATGCGCTCGACTGCGCCTGTGACCAGCCGCCACGCGAGGTCCTGCTGCGGCAGCCACTTGCCACCCTCGATCGTATCCATGAAGTGGCGCTCGATCGAATCGCCGGCGGCGAGTGCGACGTTGTAGCCGCCCTGGACCATGCGCGTGCACCCGCACTTGCCCAGCAGCCCCTTGACGGCGACCGTCACCGACAGCGACGGATTCGCGTCGAAAGCGTGGAGTGCAGCGAACAGCCCCGCGCCGCCGCTGCCGAGGACCAGGACGTCGGTACTGCGCTCGATCATCAGACGCCCAGCTTTGCGAGCACCGCGGCGCGTTTCGCACGGGCTTTGGCGTCGACGTCGGCGTAGATGCTGCCACCGACGCTGTCCATCGCGACCTGCAGCGGACCGAAGCCGCGGATGCGCAACTTCCACAGGCTCTCGGGATTCAGGTCGTCGAGGTCGACGTCCTCGATCGCCTCGATCCAGGTCGTCTCCAGCGCCGCGGTTCCGCCGATGATCGCGAGATAGACGCCGCCCAGCTCGCCGAAAGCGTGCAGCGATTCGGCGCCGAGGCCCCCCTTGCCGACGATGATTCGCACGCCGTAGTCCCGCATCAGCGGCCGCGTGAATCGCTCCATGCGCATCGACGTCGTCGTGCCGATGCATACGGGCTCATATCCCGCGGGAAAGGCGGTCGATGGCTCGACCTTGCGGACGTTGGGCGCGGTGTGGATGACCGCGTGCCCGGCGAGGTCGAAGCGGGTGCGCCGTCCGCGGTCGAACATGTGGATCTGCGTCGCGTCGCGGATGCCGAACAGCGTGCCTTCGAGGGTCACCATGTCCCCGACGCGCAAGGCGCGCACCTGGGCTTCGGTGACGGGCGTTCCCAGGGTGACCGACCGGTCAGAAGCCATAGGTCACCCCCGCCGGCGTCAGCACGGCGCGCGCGCGGCGCGCCGAGTGGCATTGCATGTTGACCGCGACCGGGTTCATCGTGATGTGCGTCGCGGCGATCTCGATGTGCACGGCGAACGCGGTCGCGTCGCCGCCGAGGCCCTGCGGACCGATGCCGAGCTCGTTGACGGCGTCCGACAGCGCGCGCTCGAGCGCGGCGCCTTCGGGATCGTCGCAGACGCTGCCGAGCGCCCGCGTCGCGGCGATCTTCGCGAGGTGGACGCAAAGGTCCGCGCTGCCCCCGACGCCGACGCCGACGATCGTCGGCGGGCAGGTCTTGCCGCCGGCGTCCAGCACGCAGTCGACCACGAAGCGCTCGATCGCGGCCACGCCTTCGGCGGGCACGGCCATCTTCAGCCACGAGTTGTTCTCGGAGCCGCTGCCCTTGGGGATCATCTCGATCACCAGCTCATCGGGGCGCTCGGAAAACGCGACATTGATCACCGGCACGCGCCGGCCGGTCGACGTGTGCCGGTTCTTGCGCGTGATCGGGTGCACGACCGACGAGCGCAGCGGGTGCTCGCGCGTCGCGCGCTCGCAGCCGCGGATGATCGCCGCCTCGAGATCGACGCCGTCGACGCGCAGGTTGCGGCCCAGCGTCACGTTGTAGATCGGGATGCCGGTGTCCTGGCAGAGGAGATTGCCGGTGTCCTCGGCGATCGCGATGTTGCGGATCATCGTGGCGAGCACGCGCTTGCCGCCCGCGTCGGTCTCGACGCGGTCGAGGCGTTCGAAGCCCTGCTTGATGTCGTCGGGCAGGATCTTGAGCGCCCGGATGTAGAGCTCCCGCGAGGTATCCTCCACGCGGGCGATGTCGACGTCCATGGTCACTTGCTCCGAGAATGCATGAAGCGGCCGCGCATCAGCGGACCGCCAGCAGGAAGAATACCGCGACGAGCAGCGAGACCCCTGCGGCGATCGCGGCGAGGGATTTCTGCCAGTTGCGCCAGGGCAGGAACTCGAGCGCCAGCACCCGCAAGCCGCCCGTCAGGTGCGCCGCGAGCAGGACCACGAGCCCCCATTCGGCGACCTTCACTCCGGGATTTTCGGTCCAGTGCAGGAAACCCTCTAGCGCCGCCTCGCCTTTGAGTGCGCGGCCCAGCGCCCAGAAGTGGACCGGCAGGAACAGCGCGAGCGCGACGCCCGAGATCCGATGCACGATGAACGCCCACCATCCTGCGGGATGGTCGCCGTGCGACCTGAACCGCTGCAGCGGCCCCTGCCGGATCATGCCGCGAGCCCCCAGATCGCGCGTAGCCCCAGTGCGAGCAGCGCGACGCCGACGACCACTGCGGCGAGATCCGCGCGGCGTCCCTGAAAGCCCATCCACTCGGCTGCGATCGCCCGCAGGCCGATCGGCGCATGCACCGCGGCGGCCACGACGAACACGGCGTAGAACGCCGGCCAGGCGATCGACGCATGGATGCGCGCGACGATGGCGGCCGCCGTCAGTCCGCTCCTGACCGCGTAGAAAATCGTCGCGAGGTGCACGACGACGCAGGCCGCGAGCACGAACGCACTCGCGCGCTGGAGAACCCACAGCGCGGCATCGGTCCGCGCACGCCCTCGATCGAAATCCGCGGGCTGCCCTGCGGCGACACCCGCGGCGCCGCGTGCGAGGCTCACAGCTCGCCCTTCAGCAGCGCCCGGGACACCGCGCGCTTCAGCCCGGCGATCGACGCGGTCGGTGCGAGATGCTTCGGGCAGCGCTCGGTGCAGCTCGCCTGCGAATGGCAGGCGTGACACCCGGCGTCGCCGGCCACCGCGGCGAGACGTTCGTGATTACCGCCGTCGCGCACGTCGTTCACCAGCGTCCACGCACGATTGAGGGCGGCGGGCCCGAGATAGTCGGGTCGCCAGGCGACGATGTCGCAGGATGCGTAGCAGACGCCGCAACCGATGCATTCGATCGCAGCGTCGGCGGCGCGGCGCTCGCGGCTTGCCGGCAGCACTCGCGCCATCGGGTCCTTGCGGGTCGCCGTCGGCGTCAGGCGGCCCCGCGCTGCGGCCCACTTGTCGAAGAATTCGCGCATGTCG
>DAHUXO010000143.1 GCA_027307095.1 Betaproteobacteria bacterium
GTCCCCGTCAGCAATGCGAGCGCATCGGCGGGCACGCCGGCCTGATGCAGGCACTGGACGGCGCGCGAGGCGATGATCGGCGTCTGCTCGGCCGGCTTGGCGGCGACGGCGTTGCCGGCAGCGAGCGCGGCGGCGACCTGGCCGGTGAAGATCGCGAGCGGAAAGTTCCACGGCGAGATGCATGCGAACACGCCCCTGCCGTGCAGTGCCAGCGTGTTCGTCTCGCCCGAGGGGGAGGGCAGCGCGAGCGGCGCATCGAATCGCCCGCGTGCCTGCGCCGCGTAATAGCGGCAATAGTCGACCGCCTCGCGAACCTCGGCGAGCGCCGCGGCACGCGTCTTGCCAGCCTCGCGCGCGAGCAGCGCGACGAAGCTCCCGCGCTCGCGCTCGATCGCATCGGCAGCGCGATCGAGTATCGCCGCACGCTCGCCGCCCCTGCGCAGGTCCCACGCGCGCTGGCCGCGGACGAGCGTCGCCAGCGCGCGGTCCAGCGTCTGCGCGTCGGCGTCGACGATCGTGCCGATCCTTCGCCTGCGGTCAGCCGGCTCGAGGGCGTCGCGCGTTATGCCCGACGACGTGCCACGTCCGGATTCGGGGATTGCCGCGAAATCCGCGGCAGCGCCGGCCACGATCGCGGCGTCGAGCTCGCCCAGTGCGTTCTGGTCTGCTAGACAGATGCCCAGCGAGTTGCGGCGCTCCGGCGCGTACATGTCGGGCGGCGCAGGCAATCTTTCGGCCGGCGCGTAATCCCAGGATCGGGCGCGCGCCAGCGGATCGGCGACGACGTCGTCGATCGGGATGCGCGGATCGCCGATGCGGTTGACGAACGAGGTATTGGCACCGTTCTCCAGCAGTCGCCGGACGAGGTAGGGCAGCAGGTCGTGGTGGCTGCCGACGGGCGCGTAGACGCGGCATGCGGGTTGCGGACCGGGACCGTCGGCGAGCACGCACCGATACAGGCTCTCGCCCATGCCGTGCAGCCGCTGGAACTCGAATTCCCGGGTGCCGATCCGCTCGGCCTGCGCCGACACCCACGCGATCGTGTGCGCGTTGTGGGTCGCGAACATCGGGTAGACGGCGTCGTCCGCCTCGAGGAGCCCGCGGGCGCACGCCAGAAAGGAAATGTCGGTGTGGGCCTTGCGTGTGAACACCGGGTAGCCGGGCAGGCCCTGCACCTGCGCGCGCTTGACCTCGCTGTCCCAGTAGGCGCCCTTGACCAGGCGCACCGGGATGCGGTGCCGGGTGTGGCGCGCGAGCGCGACGACGTAGCCGACGACCGCGCGCCCGCGTTTCTGGTAGGCCTGGATCGCGAGCCCGAGTCCGTCCCAGTCCGCCAGTGCCGGATTCGTGCGCAGCCGCGAGAGGATCTCCAGTGACAATTCGAGGCGCTCGGTCTCCTCGGCGTCGATCGTCATGCCGACGCGATGCCTGCGCGCGTGGGCGGCCAGCGCCGCCAGCGCGGGAAGCAGCTCGGCGTACACGCGCTCGCGCTGCGCGTACTCGTAGCGCGGATGAAGTGCGGACAGCTTGACCGAGATCGATGCACGCGCGAACACCGAGCGTTCGGCGGGGTCCGCTGCCTTGCCGATCGCCTCGATCGCGTCACGATATGCGTCGAAGTAGCGCCCCGCGTCGTCCAGCGTCAATGCGGCTTCGCCCAGCATGTCGTAGGAGTGGCGCCAGGCGAAAGCGTCGGTGGCGCGGCTTTTCCCGAGGGCTTCGCCGACCGAGCGTCCCAGCACGAACTGCTCGGCCATCACCTTCATCGCCTGCCGCAGTGCGAGGCGGACGACCGGCTCGCCCGCGCGCGCTGCGAAGCGCGCGTACCACGAGCGCGGATCTCCGGCATCGCGAGGGTCCATGCGCGTCAGCCTGCCCGTCAGCATCAGTGCCCATGTCGATGCATTGACCAGCAGCGAGGCGGATTCGCCGAGATGACGGTCCCAGTCGCCGCGACCAAGCTTGTCGCGAATCAGTGCGTCGGCGGTCGCGGTGTCCGGGATGCGCAGCAACGCTTCGGCGACGCACATCAGCAACACCCCTTCGGGCGTCGACAGGTCGTATTCCTTGAGGAACGATTCGATGCCCGCGTTCGCCTGACCCTCGGCGCGCAATGCATCGACCCATCGACGGGCCCGCTCGCCGACGGCCCGTGTCTGCGCGTCGTCAAGTGCGATCTGCGCGGCCAGCGCGACCAGCGTCGTGCGCTCGTCGGCGAGAAACGCATCGCGTATCACCGCCCCCTCGGGTCCGGCGGGGATCAGTGCGCGCTGCGGCATTCTCGGATCCATCGGCTAGCCGCGCGGATGGTGCTGCGCATGCAGTCGCTTCAGCCGCTCGCGGGCGACGTGGGTGTAGATCGTCGTAGTCGTGATGTCGGCGTGGCCGAGCAGCAGCTGCACGACACGCAAGTCGGCGCCGTGGTTGAGCAGGTGGGTCGCGAACGCGTGCCGCAGCACATGCGGCGACAGCGCCGATGGAGTGATTCCCGCGCGCAGTGCGTAGCGCTTGATCAGCATCCAGAACGCCTGGCGGGTGAGCGGTCCATGGCGCTGGGTCAGGAACACCTCGTCGCGGGTGGCGCCTGCGGCCAGCCCCGGGCGCACCTCGCGCAGGTAGCGCGCGATCCATACGACCGCTTCGTCGCCGATGGGGACCAGGCGCTCCTTGCGGCCCTTGCCGACGACACGAACCACGCCTGCGTCCAGCCCGACCTGCGACAGCCTCAGGCCGGTCAGCTCGGAGACCCGGAGCCCGGTCGCGTAGAGCGTCTCCAGCATGGCGCGGTCGCGCAGCCCCAGTGCGGTCGCCGTGTCGGCTGCGGACAGCAGCGCCTCGACCTGCGCCTCGCTCAGGTTCTTCGGCAGTCGGCGCGGCTTTTTCGGTGGGCGCACCCGCACCGTCGGGTCCTCGGCAATGGTGCCACGGTCGAGCTGCAGGCGATAGAAGCGCCGCAGCGACGAGATGCGCCGTGCAACCGAGGTGGCCTTGGCTTTCGCGCGGAACTGGTCGGCGAGCCACTGCTCGACGTGCAGGCGTTCGGCGCCGAGGATGGGGATCGCGTGCTGCGCGAGCCACGCGCTCCACCCGCGCAGGTCGCGCCGGTAGCTCGCGAGCGACGTCTGGGCGAGGCCGTCCTGCAGCCAGACCTGGTCGCAGAACGCGTCGATCAGCGCATCCGCATCGGGGGTCGCGTTCACGTCTTCATTTGCTTCGGCAGCGACGTCATGCAGCCGTCGAGAAAGCTGCGCGCGCACTCCGTCGGGTGGGCTTGGGTCGCTCGCGGCGTCAGCTCACTGGAGGGAGCGGTACTGGGCGATGATCTGCCTGCCCTGGTGTCCCGCCTTCTTCAGCCATTCGGCGAGCATGACGTTCCCGACGCGGCGCAGGTCGGCGGCAAGCTGCGCCGAGGGCTTGATGATGGCCATGCCTTTTTGCTTCAGGTGGTCGTAGTACCACGACGTATTCTCTTCCGACATCTTCCAACCGCGCTTCTCGGCTTCGGCGGCCGCCCTCAGGACGGCAGCCCGCTCGGGCCTGGGGAGCGCATCGAACGCCCCGCGATTGACGATCACAGCGTTCTTCGGGAGCCACGCCTGGGTGTCGTAGTAGGTCTTGATCACTTCGTAGGTCTTGGAGTCGTAGCCGGTGGCGCCGGGGGCCATGTACGAGTCGATGACCCCGGTCTCGAGCGCCTGTGACAGCTCGGCGACGGGCACGGCGACCGGCTGCGCGCCGACGAGCTCGGCGATCTTTGCGGTCGCCGGACTGTAGACGCGCCACTTGAGTCCTTTCATGTCGGCAACGCTGTCGAGCGTGCGGTTGGTGAAGATGCCTTGCGGCGGCCACGGCACCGTGTAGAGCATCATCATGCCCTGCTTTGCGAGCCTGTCCTCGATTGCCCGGCGCGAGGCCTTGTAAAGCTTGTACGCTTCGGCATAGGACGTCGCCAGGAACGGTACGCCGTCGAGACCGTAGATCGGATCCTCGTTCTCGTAATTGATCAGCAGGATCTCGCCGGCCTGAGCCTGCCCGTCCTGCACCGCGCGCTTGATGTCCGGCGCCTTGAACAGCGATGCGTTCGGGTGCAGCTGGATCGTCAGCTTGCCGCCGGTAGCCCTGTCGACGTCGTTGGCGAACTGCTGCAGGTTCTCGGTGTGGAAACAGCTGGCGGGATACGCGCTTGGCAGGTCCCATCGGGTCTGCGCGGCGGCCGGGAGATTGAACGCGACCGCGAGCGCGACCGCGGCGAGCGCATGGGCCAGGCGTTTCATTGCGAGTCTCCTGTCGGTGGCGGGCGGCGGCGGGCGCGACGACGGGCCGGGGGACGCGTCGATGTTATCAGTATCGGGTTCGGCGGCGCGACTCCTATAATGCAGGCACATTCGATGGCAGGCCGCACTTCGGTGCCGGCGGCAGGCCGCCAACTGTCCTCGCCGGTTCCGGCCGCCCTCCACGGATTCCGACCCCCGTTCCCTGCTCGCTGACACCCGACGCCCGACACTCGCATGTGGCAGTTCTGGATCGACAGAGGCGGAACCTTCACCGACATCGTCGCGCGGCGACCCGACGGCTCGCTGGTCACGCACAAGCTGCTGTCCGACAACCCCGAGCGATATCGCGATGCCGCCGTGCATGGCATTCGCGAGTTGCTTGGTCTTGCGCCCGGTGCGCCGATCCCGGTCGAGAACATCGCCGCGATCAGGATGGGAACGACGGTCGCCACCAACGCGCTTCTGGAGAGGGCGGGAGAGCGAACGGTGCTGGTGATCACCCAGGGATTCGCCGACGCCTTGCGCATCGGCTACCAGAACCGGCCCAGGCTCTTCGTGCGGCGCATCGAGCTCCCGTCGATGCTCTACGAGCGCGTGATCGAGGCCGACGAGCGCATCGGCGCACATGGCGACGTCGTGCGGCCGCTCGACGCTGCCGCGGTCGAGCGCGCGTTGCGTTCCGCCCTCGCCGATGGCATCAAGGCCGTTGCGATCGTGCTGATGCACGGCTACCGTTACCCGCAGCACGAGCGGGCGATCGCGGGCATCGCGCGGGCGATCGGCTTTCCCCAGGTCTCGGTGTCCAGCGAAGCGAGTCCGCTGATGAAACTGGTGTCGCGCGGTGACACGACGGTCGTCGATGCGTACCTGTCGCCGTTCCTGCGCCGCTATGTCGACGACGTCGAGTGCGATCTCGGCGGCGGGGGCGGCGGGAATCTCCCTCTTCCGCGAGCGGGAGAAGGCCGGGGTGAGGGCGGACGCTTGCGCCTGCAGTTCATGCAATCGTCGGGCGGACTGACCGACGCGCATCGCTTCCAGGGCAAGGACGCGATCCTGTCGGGCCCGGCAGGCGGCGTCGTAGGCGCGGTCGAGGTCGCACGCCTCGCCGGATTCGATCGCATCATCGGTTTCGACATGGGGGGCACGTCGACCGACGTCACGCACTGGGCGGGCGAATACGAGCGCGCGTTCATGACCGAGGTGGCGGGCGTTCGCCTGCGCGCGCCGATGATGAGCATCCACACCGTCGCCGCCGGCGGCGGCTCGATCTGCAGCTTCGATGGCTCGAGGCTGCGCGTCGGCCCGCAGTCGGCGGGCGCCAATCCGGGACCTGCGTGCTATCGGCGCGGCGGACCGCTGACGGTGACCGACTGCAACGTGATGGTCGGCAAGCTGGACCCGGACCTGTTCCCGCGCGTCTTCGGCCCCGGAGGCGATCAGCCGCTGGATGCGCAGATCGCTCGCGCGAAGTTTGCCGATCTCGCCCGGGACATCGCGTCGCGCAGCGGCCACGCGCGCACGTCCGAGCAGATCGCCGACGGATTCCTCGACATCGCCGTCGCGAACATGGCGAACGCGATCAAGCACATCTCGGTGGAGCGGGGTCACGACGTGACCGAATACGTGCTGTGCTGTTTCGGGGGCGCCGGCGGCCAGCACGCCTGCCGCGTCGCGGACGCGCTCGGCATGTCGCGCGTATTCATCCACCCGCTCGCCGGCGTCCTTTCGGCGTACGGGATCGGGCTGGCCGACGTGCGCGCGCTGCGGCAGCAGGCCGTGGAAGCGCGGCTTGCCGACGACGCGCTCGCCGCCTGCGGGCCTGCGTTCGCCGCGCTCGAGTCGGCGGGCCGCGGCGAGGTCATCGCCCAGGGCGTGGCCGCGGACCGGATTCGCTGCGAGCGCACGCTGCAGCTCAAATACGAAGGCACCGACACGACGATCGCGTTGCCCGCCGGTCGGGATCGCGGCGCGATCGTCGCCGAGTTCGAGCGGCGTTACCGCCAGCACTACGGTTTCCTGATGCCTGGCAAGCCGCTGGTGATCGAAGCGATCGCCGTCGAGGCGATCGGCAGGACGCAGGAGGTGCTGGACGAGCGACCCCTGTTCAGCGAGCGCAGCGGCGACCTGGTGCCCATTCGTACGAGCCGGATCTACAGCGACGGCGCACTGCGCGACGCCCTGGTCTACGCACGCGAGGACCTGCGTCCCGGCGACCTCGTCGCCGGACCCGCGGTGATCCGCGAGGCGAACGCCACGACGGTAGTCGAGCCGGGCTGGCGGGCGAGCCTGACGCCGCGCGATCACGTGATCCTCGAACGCGTCGAGCGGATCGAGCGGACTCATGCGATCGGCACGACCGCGGACCCGGTGCTGCTCGAGGTGTTCAACAACCTGTTCATGGCGATCGCCGAGCAGATGGGCGTGACGCTCGCCAACACCGCGTACTCGGTCAACATCAAGGAGCGCCTCGATTTCTCCTGCGCGCTGTTCGACGCCGCAGGCAACCTGATCGCCAACGCGCCGCACATGCCGGTTCACCTGGGTTCGATGGGCGAGAGCGTGCGCACGATCATCGACCGGCGCGGCGGAGCGATGAGGCCGGGCGACGTGTTCGTGCTCAACGCTCCCTACAACGGTGGCACGCATCTGCCCGACGTGACGGTGATCGCGCCGGTGTTCCTCGCCCCACCCCCGCCTGCTCCCCGCTCGCGGGGAGCAGGGGCCGACCCGTCCCTCTCCGGCTCGGGGGGAGAGGCGCGGGGGGAGGGCTGCGAGCCCGAGTTCTATGTCGCCTCGCGCGGCCATCATGCCGACATCGGCGGCATCACCCCGGGCTCGATGCCGCCCGCGTCGACGCACGTCGACGAGGAAGGGGTGCTGCTCGACAACGTGCAGCTGGTCGCGGAGGGCCGCTTCCTCGAGGACGAGATGCGCGCGATTCTGCAGGGCGGGCGTCATCCGGTCCGGAACGTCGAGCAGAACCTCGCCGACCTGCGTGCGCAGGTGGCGGCCTGCGCGAAAGGTGCCGAGGAGCTGACGAAGATGGTCGGCCATTTCGGCCTGCCGGTCGTGCGCGCCTACATGAAGCACGTGCAGGATAATGCCGAGGAGGCGGTGCGCAGGGTCGTCGGCGCGCTGCGCGACGGCCAGTTCGCGTACGAGATGGACAGCGGGGCGGTGATCCGCGTCGCGATCCGGGTCGACCACGCGGCGCGCTCGGCGACGATCGACTTCACCGGTACCAGCGGGCAGCAGGCCACCAACTTCAATGCCCCGTCGGCGGTGTGCAAGGCCGCAGTACTTTACGTGTTCCGCACGCTGGTCGACGATGAGATCCCGATGAATGCCGGCTGCCTCAAGCCGCTCTCGATCGTCATTCCCGAAGGGTCGATGCTCAACCCGCGCTATCCCGCGGCGGTCGTCGCTGGCAACGTGGAGACCTCGCAGACGGTGACCGATGCGCTGTACGGGGCGCTGGGCGTGCTGGCCGCGTCGCAAGGGACGATGAACAATTTCACGTTCGGCAACGACCGCTACCAGTATTACGAGACGATCGCCGGCGGCTCCGGCGCGGGTCCGAGCTTCGACGGCGCGAGCGCGGTGCAGACCCACATGACCATCTCGCGCCTGACCGATCCCGAGGTGCTCGAGTGGCGCTTTCCGGTGCGGCTCGAGGCCTTCTCGATTCGCCGCGGCAGCGGCGGCGCTGGGCGCCAGCGCGGCGGCGACGGCACGCTGCGCCGGGTGCGCTTCCTCGAGCCGATGACGGCGGTGATGCTCGCCAACCACCGGCGCGTCGCCCCGTTCGGCGCCGCCGGCGGGCATCCTGGCGCACGCGGCGCCAACTGGGTCGAGCGCGCCGATGGCACGCGCGAGGACTACGGCGCGACCTGCCAGGTCGAGATGCGCGAAGGTGACGTCTTCGTCGTCGAGACCCCGGGTGGCGGAGGCTTTGGCAGCCCATGACCACCGAGCTGCTGTTCCGGGACGATGCGTACCTCAGGAGCGCGACGGCACGCGTCGTCGCCGTCGGCGAGCGCGGCATCGAGCTCGACCGCACCGTGTTCTACCCGCAAGGCGGGGGACAGATGGGCGACACCGGCGTGCTGCTGCGCGCGAATGGCGAGACGATCGCGATCGCCGACACGCGCAAGGGCGACGCGCTCGATAGCGTCGTGCATGTGCCCGCGCCGGGTGCTGCGCTGCCCGACGTCGGCGAGACAGTGGCCCTCGAGATCGACTGGGCGCGGCGCTACGCGCTGATGCGCCTGCACACTGCGCTGCACGTGCTTTCCTGCGTCGTCGTCGCCCCCGTGACCGGGGGCAACATCGCGCCCGACAAGGCGCGCCTCGATTTCGACATCGACATGAGCCTGCTCGACGCGGCGACGATCGAACGCGGAACCAACGAGCTGATCGTGCGCGGCATCGACACGCAGACCGTGTGGATCACCGACGCGGAGCTCGATACGCGTCCCGCGCTCGTCAAGACCATGAGCGTGCAGCCACCGCGCGGCGCGGGCCGCGTGCGCCTGCTGCGGATCCCGGGGATCGACCTGCAGCCCTGCGGCGGAACCCACGTGAAGAACGTCGGCGAGATCGGCGCGATCCGCGTGCTCAGGATTCGCAGCGAAGGCAGGCGCAACCGCCGCGTCGAGATCGCCCTCAGCGCTCCGGCAGCGGGATGAACTCGGTCTCGCCGGGCACGGGCGCATGGCGCCGTTCGCGCCAGTCGGCCTTGGCCTGCTCGATCGCCTCGCGCGAGCTTGCGACGAAGTTCCACCAGATGAATCGGTCGCCGTCGAGCTTCGCCCCTCCGACCAGCATGACCTGCGCCGGACTGCGCGCCTGGACCAGAGCTTCGTCGCCTTCGGGCAGCACTGCCATGTGGGCGGCAGGGACCGTGTAGCCGTCGACGGTCACCTCGCCGGATACGACGTAGACGGCGCGTTCCTCGTGCTCGGTGGCGATGATGAACGTCGCGCCAGCCTCCAGTTCACCGGCGACGTAGAGCGTGTCGCTGAACGTCGGAGTCGGCGCAACGAGGTCGAATGCATGCCCCGCAACGACCGTCAGCCGCGCGCCATCGTGCTCGAAACGCGGCAGCCGGTCGCGCGCGATGTGCGTGAAGGAGGGCTCGGCCGTTTCGTGCGCGCGGGGAAGGGCGACCCACGTCTGCAGGCCGTGCATGCGGATGCCTCGTGAGCGGTCGTCGGGCGCCGTGCGCTCCGAATGCACGATGCCCCGGCCGGCGGTCATCCAGTTGACGTCGCCGGCCTCGATGCGCTGGACGTTGCCCAGGTTGTCTCGATGGAGGATCGCGCCTTCGAACAGGTACGTGACCGTGGCGAGCCCGATGTGCGGATGGGGCCGCACGTCCATGCCCTGGCCGGGCGTGAAGCCGACCGGCCCCATGTGATCGAAGAAGATGAAAGGGCCGACCATCTTGCGGTCTGCCGCGGGCAGCACCCGTCGGACCGTGAAGCCTCCCAGGTCCCGGACATGAGGCGCGAGTATTTGCGGCGGCGTTGGCATGGCACTCCGGGGAGGTCCGGCCAGGCCGCTCCCCGCTTCGATTGCGAGAACGACAGCATACCGCGACGACGGGCCGCGCGTGCTGGCCTCCCCGGCGGACGGGAGGGATAATGCCGCGATCTTCCGCTTTCGAAGGAGCCGGCGTGTCGACCCTCTACGATTTCACCGTCGATGACATCACGGGTCATCCGGTCAAGCTCGACCGCTACAAGGGCAGGGTCCTGCTCGTCGTGAACACCGCGAGCAAGTGCGGCTTCACCCCCCAGTACAAAGGCCTCGAGGCGCTCTACCGCAAGTACCGCGATCAGGGGCTGGAGGTGCTGGGCTTTCCGTGCAACCAGTTCGGGGGCCAGGAGCCCGGCAACGAGCAGGAGATCGCGACGTTCTGCGAAACGAATTACGACGTCACCTTCCCGATGTTCGCCAAAGTCGACGTCAACGGCGACAAGGCGGCCCCGGTGTACCGCTACCTCAAGAGCGCCAAGCCCGGGCTGCTCGGCACCGAGGCGATCAAGTGGAATTTCACCAAGTTCCTGGTCGATCGCAGCGGCAGGGTCGTCGCGCGCTATGCGCCGAACGACACTCCCGAATCGCTCGAGGCGGACGTCGCCAGGGCGCTTTGATGTCGCGCAATCTCGCCGCCATCCTCGCCTTCGGCGCGCTGGTCGCGCTGGCAGCCGGCCAGGGGCATGCGCAACCGCCGCATCCGGACGAGTTGCACGTCGCCTTCCCGGTCGCCGAGACTGGCTTCGACCCGCAGGCCGCGGGGGATGCCTACTCGAACTATGTGAACCGGGCGATCTTCGATCCACTCTATCGCTACGACTATCTCGCGCGGCCGTTTCGGATCGTCCCGAACACCGCAATCGCGATGCCGGAGATCTCGGCCGATGGCAAGACGTGGACGGTCCGCATCAAGTCCGGCATCTATTTCGCCGACGACCCGGCGTTCAAGGGCAAGCGGCGCGAGCTGACCGCTGCCGATTACGTCTATGCGATCAAGCGCATCCTCGATCCCAGGATGCGCTCCAACTCGCTGCAGATGGTCGACGGCCGCTTCGTCGGC
>DAHUXO010000146.1 GCA_027307095.1 Betaproteobacteria bacterium
GAGCAGCGCCTGTCCCATGCAGTTGTTGATCTTGTGCGCGCCGGTGTGATTGAGGTCCTCGCGCTTGAGCCAGATCTGGGCGCCGCCGAGCTCGCGCGACCAGCGCTCGGCGTGATAGACAGGCGACGGGCGTCCGACGTAATGCTCGAGCTCGTAGGCGAACTCGGCGACGAACTCCGGGTCTTCGCGATAGCGCGCGTACTGCGTCTTCAGCTCGTCGAGCGCCCCGATCAGCGTCTCGGCGACGAACACGCCGCCGTACGGACCGAAATGCCCGCGCTCGTCGGGGAGCTCACGCTCCCGTGCCAACTCTGCCATCTGCACTGCGCACTCCTTGCACGAACGCCGCGATCCGCGCCGCATCCTTCAACCCGCGGCGCGGCTTGCCGTCGGGATCGCGCTCCTCGACTCCGGAGGAGACATCGACCGCCCAGGGGTCGATTTCGCGTATGGCGCGCCCGACGTTGCCTGCGTCGAGCCCGCCGGAAAGAATCAGTCGGGGCCCGATCCGCGCCCGGAGCTCGGCCGACAACCGATGCCAGTCGAAGGCCTGCCCGGTGCCTCCCGGAAGATCCCCTTCGAGATGCGTGTCGAACAGAAGCCCCGCAGCGTCGCCGTAGGGGCGCGTGCATTCTAGCAAATCGACCCCGTCCCTGACCGGTATGGCCTTCAGGTAGCGGCGCCCGAAGCTGCGGCAGAATTCGCCCGGCTCGCCGCCGTGGAACTGCAGCAGGTCGAGGGGCACCGCGGCGAGCGCCGCGCGCACCGCCTCGGGCGGCGGATCGACGAACAGTCCGACCACGGTCACGAAGGCCGGCACCGCGGCTGCGATCGCCCGTGCCTGGTCATGCGAAACGACGCGCGGCGTCCCCGGCCAGAACACGACCCCGATTGCATCGGCACCGGCCCGTGCGGCGGCGACGGCGTCGTCGACGCGCGTGATGCCGCAGATCTTGATGCGCGTGCGCTCGGACGTCATCCTGCGAATGTTGCCACATCGCGCCGCGTCGCCGGCAGCCCGAAGCCGGCGTCGTAGTCGGCGCCGGTGAAATGCAGCCCCGATGCGGCAAAGGTCGGCGCGCCCTGGCTGCGGTCGGACGCGGCCAGGAGCTCCCCGACCCACGCCGGCGCACGCCTGCCGGCGCCGACTTCGACCAGTGCGCCGACGATGTTGCGCACCATGTGCTGCAGGAACGCGTCGGCGCTGACGTCGAAACGCAGCAGCGCCGCGTCCTGCGCGATGCCGACGCGTGTCACGTCCAGCCTGGTCAGCGTCTTGACCGGGGAGCGCGCCTGGCACTCGGCTGCGCGAAACGACGAGAAATCGTGCGTGCCGAGCAGCCGTTGCGCAGCCTCGCGCATCGCGCCGGCATCGAGCGGCGCGTGATGCCAGCCGGCGCGACCGTGCATGAGCCCGGGCCGCTGCGGCCGGTTCAGCAGCAGGTAGGTGTAGTGGCGCGCAGTGGCGGCGTAGCGCGCATGGAAACGCTCGCCGACCTCGCGGCACCACAGCACGGCAATCGCAGGGGGAAGATGCGAATTGACGCCGCGCACCCATGCGGTCTGCGGGCGCTGCGCGTCGCAATCGTAGTGGACGATCTGCGAGGTCGCGTGGACGCCAGCGTCGGTGCGACCCGCTGCTGCGACGCGGATCGGCCTGCCGCCGATCGCCGCGAGCGCGCGCTCGAGCGCATCCTGGATCGCGCAGGCCGAGGGCTGCGACTGGAAGCCGCAGAACGGGCCTCCGTCGTATTCGAGGGCGAGCGCGTAGCGCATGGCGCCACGCGGCGCGTGATGCAGCGCCCGCGGTTCAGGCGTGCTTGGCGAGCAGCGACTGCGCTTCGGACTTCTGCTGCTCGTCGCCTTCGTGCAGGACTTCCTGCAGGATCTCGCGCGCGCCCTCCTGGTCCCCCATCTCCTGGTACGCCTTGGCGAGATCGAGCTTGGTCGCCGCGTCGTGCCACTGTCCATCGAGCACCGACGGCGTCGGATCCTCGAACGCCGGACGGTCCGGGTCGAACGACAGGTCGAGCGTGTCGAGATCGAGCGGCGTCGCGGGTGCTGCGAAGGGCGACGCGGTGGCGGACAGGAGCGGCTCGGATTTCGCTTCCGCGGTCGCGCCGAGCGGCGCCGGGCGATCGGCGTCGTCGAGGTGGAAATCCAGATCGAACCTGGGCGGCTCGGCGGTCGTGTCGACGCGCTCGGAAAGGTCGCCCGCCGGGGCCTCGAACGCAGACTTGGCGCCGCCCAGCGTTCCGGCAAAAGCTGCATTCGCAGCGGCGCCGGCGGCCTCCGTGGCCGAAAGCTTGCTCTTCTCGGCGGCGGCAACGGCCGCGACTGGCGTGCTCGAACTGCGCGCCAGCGCACTTTCCGCGCCCGCCAGGATGTCGGCCGCCGACTAGAGCGACGGGGCCGATTGCGGAACCAGCGAGATGTCGTCCTCGCTGAACAACGGCGTCGCGTGCGACGCAGTGCCGCGCGGCGCCAGCGGAAGCGTCGCGGCACCCAGCGGGCTGCCCCCGGTCGCAAACGGCCCCGCTGCCGCCGCGGCGGTAGGCGCCGCAGGCGCAGTCGATGCGGTCGCTCCGGCTGGGGCCTCGTCCTGGAACATCGGATTGGTCGGGTCGAGCTGGCGCCCGAGCGTGACCGCCTTGTGCCAGACGTCACCCTGGCCGTGGCTCACGGCGAAGAGCTCGGAAGCAACGGTCTCGAATGCAGAGGGCTTGTTGTGCTGGGAATGGATCTCCAGCAGCTTCAGGTAGATCTCCTGGCGCTGCGGGTCCTTCTTCAATGCGTCCTTCAGGATCTCCTCGGCCTGCGCGTCGCGCCCGTAGGCGAGGTAGACCTCGGCTTCTGCGATCGGATCGACCTCGTCGGTGTCGATGTTGCCCAGGCCCTCGCGGCTGAAGTCCGAAGCGAGCGAGTTGTCGCCGGTGTTGACCACGCCGCCGCCCGTCGAGCCGAATACCGTGTTCGTCTTGATGTCGGTGCCCGAGATGATGCTGTCCTCGAACTTGGTCCCTTTCCGGCGACGCGCGGCGATCAGCCCCGCGATCCCGCCGAGGACGGCCAGCGCGCCCGCGCCCAGCGCCCAGTTCGGCGTGTTCGAAAGCAGGTCCGCGAAGAATCCCAGGGGCTCCGCCGGCGCGGCTTTGGGCGCCGCGGCCTTGGTTTCGGCAGGTTTCGGCATGGCGGGCTTGGGTGCTTCGGCAGCGGGTGTCGCGCCGGCCGGCGCGGTGCCGCCTGCGGCGGGCGCCGTGGGGGCGGGCGTTCCGGCGGGGGCTGCGGCAGGTGCCGGGGGAGCGGGCGTCGCTGCGGAAGTTGCGGCGGGTGCCATCGCCGTCGTCGCGGCAGGCGCCGCACCGCCCTTGGCAATGTCGGCCTGGCCCTGCAGCTGCGCGAGCGTCTGGTTCTTGAGGTCCAGCGCCTGCTGCATGTCTGCAACCGTCTTCTCGAGTTGCGCGATGCGCGTCTCCGCATCCTTAAGTTCCTGGCCGCGCGCGATCCCGTCCTCCGACGCCGCGGCCTTGCCTGTCGCGGCCTCGCGCGACACCTTCAGCTTGTCGCTTCCCGGTGCGCCGGCCGGCGTCTTGTCCTCGACGGCGACGCCGATCTTGCCCGACGCCTCGCGCGTCGCCCCGGCGCCGCTCCCGGGCGCCGCGGCGGCGATACGGTCACGGTAGTTGCGCCAGTCCTCCGCCTGCACGTGGACGACGCGGGTGGCCTCCTCGGGCGCGATCGCCTGGACCTGCGCGGCGGTCGGAATCGTGACGATCGCGCCGGCGCGCAGCCGGTTCATGTTGGCACCGTCGAATGCGGACGAGTTGCCGCGGAACAGCGCGTCGAGCATCTGATCGAGCGTCGCCTGATCCGGCTTGAATTGCTGGGCGATGGCGCGCAGCGTGTCCCCGCGATGCACCGTGTATTTTTCGGCGCCGGCTCCGGCACCAGCGCCACCCCGGCTGGCCACCGCCGGGGCCGGCACCACGGCCGTCGTCGCCGCGCGCGTGGTTGCCGGCGTGGCGGCGCGCGGGGTGGTGATCGGCGCGGTCGCGGCCATCGACGTGCCCATGCCTGGCGGATCGAGCAGGAACGTGTATTCGCGCACGACCCGGCCCGAGGACCAATCGAGCTCGACCAACAGGTCGAGGAATGGCTCCTGCACCGAGACCGGCGAGGTGACCTTGAGGTAGGGAACACCGCCGGTGCTCTCGAGCGAAATCCGCGTCCGCGAAAGCGTCGACTGGTAGGTCAGGTTGTTCTGGCGGTAGAGATTCGGATCCGCAACCTTGGCACGCAGGGAATCCAGATCGTCCTTGCTGACCGCCGTGAGCTCGATCCGGGCCGAAAGCGGCTGCCCGAGCGCCGAGTCGACCGTCAGCTTGCCGAGCCCCAATGCCAACGCGGGACCGGGCAGCGCCAACGCGCCGGCGATCAGGCTGTAGGTGAAGATGGGTTTTGCGCGCATGCCCGACCTCTTCGCTATGCTAATGTGCTCAAGGTAACATAACATCATGTAGTTAGCGGTGCAAGCTAAACCGCGGTATTAAATAGCGTTTTATGCCGACGTCGTTGCGGTCCCGCCGCTGCGCCGTCCGCTGCGACCGGCGGATGTCACAAGCCCTTGATTCCCCGGAGGCCCGCGGCACAAGCTGTCGCGGGCCGCCCGGCCCGGCGTGGTGTTGCATTCCCGTCCAAGGCCCCGCCGGCGCTCCGATCCAGTCGCAACGCGGCAGTCGGTTTGCATAAATCTGCCAAAAAGAAGCTGCCGCGTCCACGCCCGCGGGGCGACGCGACGATTTCCCAAAAAGCATGAATCGCGCCAGAAACCGGGCCAGGGGCGTCGCTTGGCGGCGGGGACGATGCGAGCGCGCCCCAGCCGTCCGCTGCGAGCCGCCGAGGGTGAGGTCGTCGGGCGCAGTGCCCCGCTCCCGTCCGTGGGATAGTGCCCGGGTGACCGGCGCTTCAGGCGCCCCGCACGATGCGCAGCATCCGCCGCAGCGGCTCGGCAGCGCCCCACAGCAACTGGTCGCCGCAGGTGAAGGCCCCGAGGTACCCGGGACCGATCGCCAGCTTGCGCAGGCGGCCGACCGGGATGTCGAGGCGCCCGGTGACGGCCGCCGGCGTGAGGCCCGCGATGCTCGCGTCGCGCTCGTTCGGGACCACGCGCGCCCACTCGTGAGCCCCGGCGATCATCGACTCGATTTCGGGCAGCGGCACATCACGCCGCAGCTTGATCGTCATGGCCTGGGAGTGGCAACGCATGGCGCCGACGCGAACGCAGATCGATTCGACCGGAATCGGGCTGCGCTCGAGGCCCAGGATCTTGTTGGTCTCCACGCCGCCTTTCCATTCCTCCCGGCTCATGCCGTTGCCGAGGTCCTTGTCGATCCACGGAATCAGGCTGCCGGCGAGCGGCACGCCGAAATGCTCGGTGGGGAACCGGTCGTCGCGCAGGATTCCTGCCACCTCGCGGTCGATATCGAGGATCGACGACGACGGATCGTCGAGCAGCGCCTTCGCGGCGAGGTGCGCTTCGCCCATTTGCTGCAACAGCTCACGCATGTTCTGCGCGCCGGCACCGGAGGCCGCCTGGTAGGTCATGCAGGTCATCCACTCCACGAGCCCGTGCCTGAACAGCCCGGCGAGCGCCATCAGCATCAGGCTCACCGTGCAGTTGCCGCCGATGAAGTTGCGTACGCCTGCGGCGAGCGCGCGATCGATGACGTCGCGATTGACCGGGTCGAGGACGATCACCGCGTCGTCCTGCATCCGCAGCGCCGAGGCGGCGTCGATCCAATAGCCGCGGTAGCCCGCTTCGCGCAGCCGCGGGTACATCGCATTGGTCCAGTCGCCGCCCTGGCAGGTGACGATCGCGTCGACGTCGGCGAAGGCCTTCGGGTCGTTGGCGTCGCGCAGCGCGGGAACCGGCCTGCCGATCGCAGGGCCTTTCCCGCCCGCAGCGGAGGTCGAGTAGAACACCGGGTCGATCGAATCGAAATCGCGCTCCTCCAGCATGCGCTGCAGCAGCACCGATCCCACCATTCCTCGCCATCCGACGAATCCCACCTGCATCATCGACTCCGGCATCCGTGTCCGTTCAGTGTCATTGTGCGCGCAGCGCCGCGACCACTGCGTCGCCCATCGCACGCGTGCCGACCACGGCCTCGCCCGGCTGCGCGATGTCGGCGGTGCGCAGGCCCTGGCGCAGTGCGCCGCGCACCGCGGCCTCGATCCGCTCAGCGACGTCGGGGCGCGCGAACGTGTGGCGGAACATCATCGCCACCGACAGGATCGTCGCCAGCGGGTTCGCCACGTTCTTGCCCGCGATGTCCGGCGCCGAACCGTGGATCGGCTCGTAGAGGCCCTTGCCGTTGGCGTCGAGCGACGCGGAGGGCAGCATGCCGATCGACCCCGCGAGCATCGACGCCTCGTCGGACAGGATGTCGCCGAAGAGGTTGCCGGTGACGATCGTGTCGAAGCCCCTGGGATTGCGCACGAGCTGCATCGCCGCGTTGTCGACGTACATGTGCGACAGCGTCACGTCCGGATACTGGGCGGCGAGCCTCGTCACGACCTCGCGCCACAGGATCGAGGTGTCGAGCACGTTGGCCTTGTCGACCGACGTCAGCCTGCGAGCGCGCTTGCGCGCCGTCTCGAAGCCGACGCGCGCGATGCGCTCGATCTCGGGCACCGAGTAACGCATCGTGTCGAACCCCTCGTCGTCGCCGGCAGCGGTCTTGCGCCGGCCGCGCGGCTCGCCGAAATAGATGTCCCCGGTCAGTTCGCGAACGATCACGATGTCGAGCCCCGCCACGACTTCGGGCTTCAGCGTCGACGCCGCGGCGAGCTCAGGATAGAGCAGCGCCGGGCGCAGGTTCGCGAACAGCGAGAGCGCCTTGCGGATGCCGAGGATTCCCTGCTCGGGGCGCAACTCGCGCGGCAGGGTGTCGTAGCGCGGGCCGCCGACGGCCCCCAGCAGCACGGCGTCGGCCGCGCGCGCGAGCGCGAGCGTGGCGTCCGGCAGCGGGTGGCGCGCGGCGTCGTAGCCCGCCCCTCCGATCGGCGCGATCTCGGTCTCGACAGCCACGCCCTGCTCACGGAGCAAGGCGAGCAGCTTCTGCGCTTCGCCGACGATCTCGGTCCCGATGCCGTCACCGGGCAGAATGGCGATTTTCATGCGTTCGTCGCGCGACGCGCGTCGTGGGGCCCGCCCCGCCGCGCCTTGCGCGCTGCGGTCAGGCGAGCCAGGGTTGGTCGTGCAGCCGCCGCGCCTCGAAGGTGCGGATCTCGTCGGCGTGCTGCAGTGTGAGTCCGATGTCGTCCCAGCCGTTCAGCAGGCAGCGCTTGCGGAACGGGTCGACCTCGAAGCCGTACGTCAGGCTGCCGTCCGCGGTGGCGACCGACTGGCGTTCCAGGTCGATGGTCAGCGTGTAGCCGGGGAAGACCGCGACGTCGGCGAACAGCCGGTCGACCTCGCGCTCGGCGAGCACGATCGGGAGCAGCCCGTTCTTGAAGCAATTGTTGAAGAAGATGTCGGCGTACGACGGCGCGATCAGCGCGCGGAACCCGAAATCGGCGAGCGCCCAGGGGGCGTGCTCGCGCGAGCTGCCGCAACCGAAGTTTTGCCGCGCGAGCAGGATCGAGGCGCCCCGGTAGCGCGCCTGGTTGAGCACGAAATCGGGATTCGGGCGCCGCGTCGCGGGATCCATGCCAGGTTCGCCGCGGTCGGTGTAACGCCATGCGTCGAACAGGTTCGGACCGAAGCCCGACCGCTTGATCGACTTCAGGAATTGCTTGGGGATGATCGCGTCGGTGTCGACATTCGCCCTGTCGAGCGGCGCGACGAGTCCCGTATGGACACGGAAAGGCTGCATGGATGTATCTGGTCCCGTTCAGTGCGCCGATGCTCCCTCGCCCGCCGAGCTCCCGCTCGGCACCCTCTCCCGCGAGCGGGAGAGGGCCCGGGTGAGGGGCGAGCGGTGGCCAATCACTTCGGCTTGGCCGAATCGGCAGCCTTCTCGACAGCCGAGCCGGCGGCCTTGACGTCCTTGCCCGCGCCCTCGATCGTGTTGCAGCCGGCGACGGCGACCACGATGCCGGCGAGCGCCATCAGTGCGATCAGTTTCTTCATCATCAGGCTCCTCTCCTGCTAGTAGAGTCGACGGACGTCGACGAAATGTCCGGCGATCGCAGCGGCGGCCGCCATCGAGGGGCTCACCAGGTGCGTGCGTCCGCCCGCACCCTGCCGACCCTCGAAATTGCGGTTCGACGTCGAAGCGCAGCGCTCGCCCGGCTCCAGCCGGTCGTCGTTCATCGCGAGGCACATCGAGCATCCCGGCTCGCGCCACTCGAAACCCGCGTCGCGGAAGGTGCGATCGAGGCCTTCGGCCTCGGCCTGCGCTTTGACCAGCCCCGACCCGGGAACCACCATCGCGAGCTTCACGCTGCCCGCGACGCGGCGGCCGCGGACGACGCCTGCGGCTTCGCGCAGGTCCTCGATCCGCGAGTTCGTGCACGACCCGATGAACACCTTGTCGATGCGGATGTCGGTGACCGGGACGTTGGGCGTGAGCCCCATGTACTCGAGCGCCCGCGCAATGCCTTCGCGCCGCTCGGCGTTGCGCTCGCGATCGGGATCCGGCACGCGGTCCTCGATCGACACGACCATCTCCGGCGACGTTCCCCATGTGACCTGCGGGCGAATCGTCGACGCGTCGAAGACATGCGTCGTGTCGAACTTCGCGCCGGGATCGCTGGCGAGGGTCCGCCAGCGCTCGACCGCGCGCTGCCAGGTGTCCGCTGGCGGCGCGAACGGACGGCCCTTCAGGTAATCGATCGTCGTGTCGTCGACGGCGACCATGCCGGCCCGCGCACCCGCCTCGATCGCCATGTTGCACATCGTCATCCGGCTTTCCATCGAAAGCGCGCGCACCGCCTCGCCGGCGAACTCGATCGCATGGCCCGTGCCTCCCGCCGTCCCGATCCTGCCGATGATCGACAGGACGAGATCCTTCGCCGTGACGCCATGCGGCAGCGTGCCATCGACGCGAATCAGCATCGACTTCGATTTCTTCATCAGCAGGCACTGGGTCGCGAGCACGTGCTCGACCTCGGAGGTGCCGATGCCGAAGGCCAGCGCCGCGAAGGCGCCGTGAGTGCTGGTGTGCGAGTCGCCGCAGACGACGGTCATGCCAGGCAGCGTCGCGCCCGATTCGGGGCCGATCACGTGCACGATTCCCTGCCGCCGGTCGCGGAACGGAAAATACGCCTTCGCGCCGAAAGCCGCGATGTTCGCGTCCAGCGTCTCCACTTGGGTGCGCGAGATCGGATCGCGGATGCCCTCGTCCCAGTGCGTCGTCGGCGTGTTGTGATCGGCGGTCGCGACGATCGACCCGACGCGCCACGGCTTGCGTCCGGCCAGGCGCAGGCCCTCGTAGGCCTGTGGACTCGTCACCTCGTGAACGAGATGGCGATCGACGTAGATGAGCGCGGTCCCGTCGCCCTCCTCGCGGACGATGTGGCTTTCCCACAGCTTGTCATAGAGCGTACGGGTGGACATGGAGCGGCGGCGCAGGGCCGTCGGGGTAAGCTGCCGAATGGTGATTCTACCGGGTCCTGCGCACCCGGCCGCGGCGCGCGCTTGACTTGGCGGTCCCCGCGGCGCGCGGAAGTCGGGCCGCTCGCATCCCGGCGCAGCAGCGCGCGCCTACGCGCGTTCCGCGACGATCGGAATGCGCCGCTCTTCGACCGCGTGGCAGGCCACCATGCCTGCCAAGGGTGCAGGCGCGAGCTTGGGCACTTCGCTGCGGCAGCGGTCGTTCGCATGCGGACAGCGCGGATGGAACGTGCAGCCGGGCGGCGGCGTCAGCGGGTTGGGCACTTCCCCGGCCACCGGGGTGCGCGCCTTGCCGGTCATCGCGAGGTCCGGAATCGCGTCGAGCAGCATCCGCGTGTAGGGGTGCCGGGGGGTCGCGAACAGCGGCTTCTTGTCGGCGAGCTCGACGATGCGCCCCAGGTACATCACGCCGACGCGGTCGGCGACGTGATGAACGACCGCAAGATTGTGCGAGATGAACAGGTAGGTCAGGCCGAGCTCGCGCTGCAGGTCGCGCATCAGGTTCAGCACCTGCGCCTGCACGGACACGTCGAGCGCGGAAGTCGGCTCGTCGCAGACGAGGAACTCGGGTTCGCTCGCGAGAGCGCGCGCGATCGAGATCCGCTGCCGCTGACCTCCCGAAAACTGGTGCGGATACTTCCGGCCGTCCGCTGCGGCCAGTCCCACGTGGGAGAGCAGGGCATCCACGCGCGCGCGTATCGCCTTTCCGCCGACGACCAGGCGATGCGCGCGAATCGGCTCGGCAACGATATCGGCAACGCGCCAGCGCGGATTGAGGCTCGCGTAGGGATCCTGGAAGATCATCTGCAGCCTGCGGCGCAGGCTGCGCGGCGCGTTTCCCGACGCGAGCGCCGCGACGCTCTCGCCGGCGTAGAAGATCGATCCCGACGACAGCCGGTAGAGGCCGACGATCAGCCGCGCGACGGTCGATTTGCCGCATCCGGATTCGCCGACCAGCCCCAGGGTCTCGCCCCGCCGGATGTCGAAGCTCACGTCGTCGACCGCATGCAGCAGGCGGCGCGGCTGCCCGCCCAGCGTGCGGGCGAGCCACGGCGGCGACACGTCGAAGGTCTTGCCTGCGTGCGCGACGCGCAGCAGGACGTCGGCACCGGCACTCGCTGGACCACCTTCGTGCTGCGCACTCCGGTGTTCGCCCTCGGGGCGGCCCGTCGGGCTCACGCGCCCTCCTTCCGGCTGCCGGATGCGTACAGCCAGCATGCCGCGCGCGAGGCCCCGGCGTCGAGCAGGTCGGGGCGCTCGCGCTGACATCGATCGAACACCCGCTCGCAGCGTGGGTGGAACGCGCAGCCCGTGGGGATCGCATTGAGTCGCGGCATCGTGCCGTCGATCTGCAGCAGATGCTCGCGCTCACCGACCAGCGAAGGGATCGAGCCCATCAGGCCGATCGTATACGGGTGTCTGGGCGCGCGTATCACGCCGGCCACCGGCCCGATCTCGGCGATGCGCCCCGCGTACATCACCGCGACCCGGTCGGCCGTCTCGGCGATCACGCCCATGTCGTGCGTGACGAGCATCACCGCGGTGCCGTGATCGCGACACAGCCGCTTCAGCAACGCGATGATCTGCGCCTGGATCGACACGTCGAGCGCGGTCGTCGGCTCGTCGGCGATGATCAGCTGGGGTTGCGCGGCGATCGCCAGCGCGATCACGACGCGCTGCCGCATGCCGCCGGAGAACTGGTGCGGGTATTGGTCGATGCGCTGCCCGGCCGCCGGTATGCCGACCTCGCCCAAAAGCTCGATCGCGCGCCGCCGCGCGGCGGCATCCCCCATGTCGAGATGGGTCCGGATCGTCTCGACCAGCTGCCTGCCGATCGAATACAGGGGGTCCAGCGAGGTCAGCGGGTCCTGGAAGATCGCGCCGATCCGGCGACCGCGGATCCTGCGCATCGCTTCGTGGGGCAGATTATCGATGCGCATGCCGTCGAGCCGGATCTCGCCGGCGGCAATGCGCCCCGGCGGCTCGAGCAGGCCGATGATCGCGGCGCCCGTCAGCGACTTGCCGGCGCCCGACTCGCCGACCACGCCCAGGACCTCGCCCGGCGCGATCGCGAACGACACACCGTCCACCGCGGTCAGCGTGCCCCGGCGCGTCGGAAACTCGACGCGCAGGTCCCTGACTTCGAGCAGCGGATTGGACACGCGGGTCAGCGCAGGCGCGGGTTCAGCGCGTCGCGCAGCCAGTCGCCCAGCAGGTTGATCGCGAGCACCATGATCACCAGCGCGAGCCCCGGGAACAGTGTCACCCACCACTCGCCCGAGAACATGAAATCGTTGCCGATGCGGATCAGCGTACCGAGCGACGGCTCCGTGGCGGGCACGCCGACCCCCAGGAACGAAAGTGTCGCCTCGGTGATGATCGCGGTCGCGATGTGGATCGTCGCGATGACCAGCACCGGTCCCAGCACGTTCGGCAGCACGTGGCGCGCCATGATCGCCAGCGGATGGATGCCGAACAGCCTCGCCGCCTGCACGTATTCCTTGTTCTTCTCGACCATCGTCGAGCCGCGCACCGTGCGCGCGTACTGCACCCAGCCCGAGACGCCGATCGACAGCACCAGCACCCAGAACGCCATCGAATCGTGTGCGCCCGGGAACACGGCCCGTGCGACGCCGTCGATCAGCAGCGCGATCAGAATCGCCGGAAACGAAAGCTGGACGTCCGCAACCCGCATGATGAACGCGTCGGTCTTGCCCCCGACGTAGCCCGCGAGGAGTCCCAGCGCGACCCCCAGGCCCATCGAGAACAGCACGGCGGCGATGCCGACCTCGAGCGAGATCCGTGCCCCGAAGAAGATCGTCGACAGGATGTCCCGCCCCTGGTCGTCGGTGCCCAGCGGATACGACGGATCGCCTCCGGCGATCCACATCGGCGGCTTCAGCGAGTTCGAGAGGTCGAGCTGGGCGAGGTCGAACGGATTGTGCGGTGCGACCCAGGGGGCCAGCACCGCGGTGCCGACGCAGGCGGCGAACACGATCGCCGCAACCATCGCGTACGGCGAGTGGCGAAAGCTCCAGGCGAGGTCGCTGTCCCAGGAATCACGCAGCGCGTCGGCAAGGCGGCCTGCCACGTCAGCGCCCCGCCGCGCCCGGGCGGTCGACGCGCAGCCGCGGATCGACGACGAAATAGAGGAGATCGACGATCAGGTTGATGACCACGAACACCAGCGCGATCAGGCACAGGTACGCGGCCATCACCGGGATGTCGGCGTAGCTCACCGCCTGGACGAACAGCAGTCCCATGCCAGGCCACTGGAAAACCTGCTCGGTAATGATCGAAAACGCGATGATCGAGCCGAGCTGCAGCCCGGTGATCGTGATCACGGGCACCAGCGTGTTCCGCAGCGCGTGGCCGAAGTTGACCGCACGGTCGCTCAATCCGCGCGCCCGCGCGAACTTGATGTAGTCGGCGCGCAGCACCTCGAGCATCTCTGAGCGGACCAGCCGCATGATCAGCGTCAGCTGGAACAGCCCGAGGGTGATCGTGGGCATGATCAGCGACTCGAGCCCCGTGCGCGTAAGGAGCCCGGTCGACCAGCCGCCGAGGTGCACGACGTCACCGCGGCCGAACGCCGGCAGCCAGCCGAGCTTCACCGCGAACACCAGGATCAGCAGGATGCCGATCAGGAAGGTCGGGAGCGAAACGCCGACGAGCGAACCGGACATCGCGGTGCGCGCGAGCCACGAGTTCGGGCGCAGGCCCGCGTACACGCCGGCGGGAATGCCGACGGCCAGCGCGAGCAGCGCGGCGCAGATCGACAGCTCGAGCGTCGCCGGAAGCCGCTGCGCCAGCAGCACCGACACCGGCTTGCCGATGCGCAGCGACACCCCGAACTGGCCATGCAGCGCATTGACGACGAAGTGGAAGAACTGCACATAGAACGGCTGGTCGAGGCCGAGCTCGTGGGTGAGGCGGATCCGGTCGGCCGGGGTGGCGAACTGGCCCATCATCAGCTGCACCGGATCGCCGACATACTGGAACAGCGAGAACGCGACGAACGCGACGACGAGCATCACGACGATCGCCTGCAGCAGGCGACGAATGACGAAAGCGGTCAAGGGAGGCAGGCGGGGGCGGTGCTCGCCGCCCCCGCCTTCGCGTCAGGCGATCAGTTGACGTGGACCCACTGCATGCGCAGGCGGTTGTCCGCGCTGTGGGTCACCACGATGTTCTTGCGCATCGCCCAGGGGATGATCTGCTGGTGCAGCATGATGTGGGCGACGTCCTGCGTATGCAGCATCAGCGCCTGATGGATCAGCGCGAGGCGCTTTGGGACGTCCGATTCGACCTTCATCCTGTCGATCAGGTCGTCCATCTTCGGGTTGCTGTACGAGCCGTCGTTGTACTCGCCATCGCCCTTGCCGTCGCGGGTGTGCACGAGGTTGATCAGCGCGTCCTGCGCGTCGAAGGTCGCCACGGCCCAGCCCAGCATGTAGAGGCTGGTATCGAGCTTGTTGATCTTGGCGAAATACTGCGCCTTGGGCATCGCGTCGAGCTTGACCTTGAGGCCGATCTTCGCCCACATCGACGTCAGCGCCTGGCAGATCAGCGCGTCGTTGATGTAGCGGTCGTTCGGGCAGTCGAGCGTGACTTCGAAGCCGTTCGGGTAGCCTGCCTGCTTCAGGAGCACCTTGGCCTTCGCGACGCTGAAAGGCGGCCGCGTGTTGGCCGCGACGTCGTAGCCGTACACCTGAGGCGTGACCAGCTCGCCGGTCGGGATCGAAAGGCCGCGCATCAGCGTGCGCTTGATCGCCTCGATGTCGATCGCCTCGTACATCGCCTGGCGCACGCGCAGGTCCTTGAACGGATTCTTGCCCTTGACATTGGAGTACAGCAGCTCGTCGCGCTTCTGGTCCATGCCGATGAACACGGTGCGGCTCTCGGTGCCCTCGATGACCTTGATGTTCGGGTCGGACTTGAGCTTGGGCAGGTCCTGCAGCGGCGGATCGAGCACGAAATCGATTTCGCCGGAGAGCAGCGCCGCGGTGCGGGTGGCCGCCGACTTGATCGGCGTGTAGACGATCTCGGTGACGTTGCCTTCGAGCTTGCCCCACCAATGGGGGTTGGCCTCCAGCACTGTCTTCACGTCGGGCTCGCGCGACTTGAGGATGTAGGGTCCGGTGCCGTCGGCGTGGCTGACGGCGTAGGTCTCCTCCTTCGCCACGTAATCCTGCACATCGACGACGTTGTGCTTCTCGCACCACGACTTGCTCATGATCCGCACGTCGGTCAGCTGGCGCAGCAGCACCGGCACCGGCCCGTCGGTGATGAGATCGACGGTCAGGTCGTCGACCTTCTTCGCATCGACGACGCCTACGAGGTAGGCCTTGGTCATCGAGCGCTTCGAGAGCTGGCGATGGACCGAGAACACGACGTCGTCGGCGGTGAACGGCTCGCCTTCCTGGAACTTCACGTTCGGCCGCAGGTGGAAACGCCACTGCGTCGGGCCGAGCTGCTCCCATTTGACCGCGAGCTGCGGGACCACGTTGAACTTCTTGTCGTACTGGACCAGCGATTCGTACACGTAAGCGTTGAACGTGTTGTTGAAGCTCTCGTTCTGGGCATACGGATCGAAGGTCAGGATGTCACCCTGGCTCGCCCAGCGGAACGTCTTCGCGTAACCCGGCGCGGCGACCAGCATCGCCGCCAACAGCGCCGAAATGCACAGACTCACTCCCTTGCGCATGGATTCTCTCCCTGTTTGGCCGAATGGGTGACCGCGTGGCCCTGTCGCCAAGCATGATGGCGAACCTGGATCGCAGCGTCAATGCGCGCCCGCACGCACGCCCAGGCGACGGGGGCAATGCCTACGCCGGCGCGACGGCGCGACGGGCCGCGTCGAGCGCGCGCTCGACGCGCGCCGCCGCCGTCGCCTCGACGTCGCCGGCGAAACAGTCGATCGTCTCCAGATCCATGCTGCGCAACCAGGTCAGCTGCCGTCGGGCGAGCTGCCGGGTCGCGGCAATCCCCCGCTCGCGCAGGCGGTGCGGCTCTCCGCCGCATTCGAGGTACTCCAGCGCCTGCCGGTAGCCGACGCAGCGCATCGACGGCATCGCCGGATCCAACCGGTATCGCTCACGCAGCAAGCGGAGCTCGTCGACCAGGCCCCGCTCGAGCATCGCGTCGAAGCGCGCGGCGATGATCCGGTGCAGGCGCGCCCGGTCCCCCGGCAACAGCGCGACGACCACCGTCGCGCCGAGGGCAACCGCCGGGGCGCGGACGCCCTGCAGCGAGGAGAGCGGCCTGCCGGTCAGCGCATGCACTTCGAGCGCCCGCTGGATGCGCTGGGAGTCGGTCGGCGCGAGACGCGCGGCGGACGCCGGATCGCCGCGCGCCAGCTCGGCATGCAGCGCCGGCCAACCCAGCTGCGCCGCGCGGACATCCAGCGCCGCCCGCAGGACCGGATCGGCTGGCGGCAGGGCGCTCAGGCCTTCGGTCAGCGCCTTGAAATAGAGCATCGTTCCGCCAGCCACGATCGGGACACGGCCCCGCGCGCGTATCGCGCCGACGGCCGCGATCGCGTCGCGGTGGAACCTCGCCGCCGAGTAGGCCTCGGTCGGTTCGATCAGGTCGAGCAGGTGATGGGGAACCTCGGCGCGGGCTGCCGCGTCGGGCTTCGCCGTGCCGATGTCCATGCCGCGATAGACTTGCGCCGAGTCGGCAGTGACGATCTCGCCGCCCAAACGCCGCGCCAGCGCATGCGCGAGCGCCGACTTGCCCGACGCGGTCGGACCCATCAGCAGCACCACCGGGGTCACGGACGCCTCCCGCTGACCGTCACGCGGATCGCCCTGGCCGCGCGAAATGCCATCCCGGCGCGAATTGTCATTCCGGCCTCGGACCGTCGCCGGACCTGCGGCGTCCCCGGCACGTCAGCGCCCCCGCATGAACAGCCGGTCGAGGTCCGCGAGCGAGAGCTGAAACCACGTCGGGCGCCCGTGGTTGCACTGTCCCGCGCGCTCCGTCGCCTCCATGTCCCGCAACAGGGCGTTCATCTCGGCGATGGTCAGGCTGCGGTTGGCGCGAACCGCACCGTGACAGGCCATCGTCGACAACAGCTCGTCGCGGCGCGCGTCGAGCGCGCGCGATCCCCCGAACTCGCGGATGTCGTGCAGGACCGCGCGGGCGAGTGCGACGGCGTCCGCGTCCTGCAGGGGCGCCGGTATGCCTCGCACGGCGAGCGTCGTGGGACCCATCGGCGAAACGTCGAAACCCAGCGCTCCGAGGGCGTGCGCGTACTCGGTAGCGGCCACGATCTCGAGCGGATCGGCGGAGAACGCCGCCGGCACCAGCAGCGGCTGCACCGGCACGCGCCCGACGAAGGCTGCCTTCAGGCCTTCGTACACGATGCGCTCGTGTGCGGCGTGCATGTCGACGAGGACCAGGCCCGCGCGGTTCTGCGCGAGGATGTAGACGCCGTGCAGTTGCGCGAGCGCGAATCCCAGCGGATGCGGATCCTCGCCGTCCTCGGGCCCGGCGACGGCGGCATCCTCCGCGCCCGCCGGCACTCCCGCTCCCGCCCCGGCACCACCGGCACCCGTTTCCTGGAATGCCGACCCAGCCCCGCCGCGCAGCCCGAACAGCCGCCGGTAGAACACCGCCGGCTCGCCGGCGCCGAACGGCAAGCCCGGTTGCGGCCAGGCGCGACCCGGTGCGCCGGTCTGCGCCGCGGGGCCCGCTTCCGCCCCCGCGTCCGGCACTCGCGGCGGCAGGCGCGCTGCAGCGAGCCCGAGGCGCTCCGCGGCGGACACCGCGGGCTGCTCGGCGGCCGTCGACGCAAGCGCGCGCTCGACCGCATGGCGGACGAACTGGTGGATCGCGCCGGAGTCGCGAAAACGCACTTCGGTCTTCTGCGGGTGCACGTTGACGTCGACGCGCCGCGGATCGAGCGTCAGCCACAGCACGTAGGCCGGCTGCCGCTCGTGGTGCAGGACATCACGGTAGGCCTCGCGCAGCGCGTGCGCGAGCACGCGGTCGCGGACGAAGCGGCCGTTGACGAACACGTATTGCATCGGAGCGCCATCCGCGGCATAGGCGGGACGGACCGCGAAACCCGCAATGCGGACCTCGCCGCCATCGGCATCGACGGGGGTCGCATGGACCGCGAAAGCGTCGCCCAGGAGCTCCTCGACGCGCGCGCGTCGCCCGGCCGCCTGCAGGCGTCGCGTCGCGCGCCCGTTGTGCGTCAGCGTGAATCCCGCCTCGCAGTGCGCAAGGGCGATGCGGCGAAACGCCTCGTCGCAATGCGCCCGTTCGGTTGCCTCGGTGCGCAGGAACTTGCGGCGCGCAGGCGTGTTGAAGAAGAGCTCCTCGAGCGTGACCGTGGTGCCGGCCGCGAGCGCCGCCGGGGTCACCGGCCCGATGCTGCCGCCCTCGACCTCGATGCGCCAGGCGTGCGGCTTCGACGCCGCGCGCGACGCGATCGACAATCGCGACACCGCCGCCATCGACGCCAGCGCCTCGCCGCGAAACCCCAACGTCGAGATGGCTTCGAGGTCCACCACGGTCGCGATCTTCGACGTCGCATGGCGACTGACGGCGGGCGTCAGGTCCTCGCGCTCGATCCCCGAACCGTTGTCGGCGACCCGGATCCGCTTGACGCCCCCGCCCGCGACGTCGACGTCGATCTGCGTCGCGCCGGCGTCGACCGCGTTCTCGAGCAGCTCCTTGAGCGCCGCCGCAGGGCGTTCGACGACCTCGCCCGCGGCGATCTGGTTGATCAGCAGATCGGACAGTGCGCGGATGGCGCCCATGTCAGTGGCGCCCGGCCGCCCGTAGCCACTGACCGCCCCCTCCGGGGGCAGCGAGCGCAAGCGAGCGTGGGGGTCGTTTCATCTCAGTGGCGAAGCGCGCGTGCCCAGCGCGCGTAGACGACGTCGGCAACCGTCTGCAGCGCGGCGATCCGTGCATGCAGGTCGCGCAGGATCTCACCTCGCGGCTGCAGGGACGGCAGCGCGGGCGCCGCGATCTCGGCCGCGGCGATGTCGCACCAGGACTCGACCAGCGCGGGCGTCATCTCGACGTGGCACTGCAGGCCCAGGTGGATGTCCCCGATCACGTATGCCTGGTTGGGATTGAACGCGTTGCTGAGCACGCGCGTCGCCCCGGGAGGGAGGTCAAAGACCTCGTAGTGCCACTGGAAAGCCGTGAAGGACTCGCGGCCGCCGAACCACTCGCGCCGCGACGCGGGTTCTGGCGCCTCGACCTCGATCCAGCCGACCTCCGGCGCCGCGGTGCGTCGCACGCGGGCGCCCAGCGCCTGCGCCAGCAACTGGCCGCCGAGGCAATGGCCGATCACGGGGACATCCTGCGCGACGGCGCTGCGAAGCAGGCGCGACAGCCGCTCGATCCACGGCAGCGGATCGGTCGCGCTCATCGGCCCGCCCATCATGCCGATACCGGAGTACGCGAGCGGATCCACCGGCACCGGAACTCCTTCGTCGACGGCGATCAGCCGCCAGTCGACGGCATGCCGGTCGAGCCAGTCCGCGAAGTAGGCGGGACCCTCCGACGCTGAGAAGCGGAAGACGGCGACCGGCTTCATCGAACACCCGAAGCGGGCAATCCAGCCGCGCTAGAAGCCGCGCGAGATGCGCGCGTAGGCAGAATGGTTGTGGATCGACTCGAAGTTCTCGGCCTCGACCGCGTACGCACCGATGCGGACGTCGGCTGCGAGCCGCAACGCAACCCCGCGCACCAGGTCCTCGACAAAACGCGGATTGTCGTAGGCGCGCTCGGTCACGTATTTCTCGTCGGCACGCTTAAGTATGCCGTAGAGCTCCGACGACGCCTCGTCCTCGCCGACACGCAGCAGCTCGGCGACGGACACCGGCTCGCGTGGCTGCACGATGATCGTGACCAGCGAACGCTGGTTGTGAGCGCCGTAGTCGGAAATCTCCTTCGAGCATGGGCAAAGCGACGTCACCGGCACCGAAACGCTGATCGTCGACGCGTAGCGCCCTTCCAACAGCTCGGCGGTCAGGCGCAGGTCGTAGTCGAGCAGGCTCGCGACCCCCGAGATCGGCGCGACCTTGCGCAGGAAATACGGAAACGCGAGCTCGATGCGACCGCCAGGCGCATCGAGGCGCTCGACCAGATCCTCGACGAATCCGCGCAGGCCCGCGACGGAGAGCGGCGTCGCGCCCGGCAATGCGCGCTCCTCGAGCAACTCGACCAGCCTCGACATATGCGTGCCCTTGCGGTCCTCGGGCAGGGCGACGTAGACGTTGCAGGTCGCGACGATCGTGCGCACGGCGCCGTCGCCGTCGGCGAATGGCAGCGGGTAGCGCAGGCCCTTGATTCCGACCTGGTCGATCGCGATGCGCCGCTCGTCGCGGCCCGATTGGACATCGGGGATCGGCATCAGCCGGCTGGGAGTTTCGGGTCGGTTCATAAGCCCAAGTTTGCCATATGGCCGGCGGGCCTCAGGCCGCGGGCTTTGCCCACGCACCGGGCTTGCGCTGCGCGAAGCGGGCATGGATCGACGCCGCGATGCCCTTGGCATCGAGCCCGACGTGCGCCAGGAGGAATGCGGGGTCGCCATGGTCGATGAAGCTGTCGGGCAGGCCCAGGTGCAGCATCGGGACGAGCACGCCCTCGCTGGCGAGGAACTCGGCAACGGCGCTGCCCGCGCCACCGGCGACGACGTTCTCCTCGACCGTCACCAGCGCGTCGTGCTCCTCGGCGAGCGCGCGCACCAGTTCCGTGTCGAGCGGCTTGACGAAGCGCATGTTCGCCACGGTAGCATCCAGCTCCTCGGCCGCGGCCAGCGCCGGATAGAGGAGCGAGCCGAAAGCCAGGATCGCGATGCGGTGGCTGCGCCGCCGCGCCTGGCGTCGCATCTCGCCCTTGCCCACCGGCAGCGGCACGAGCGCCGGGTCGACCGCCACGCCGGGCCCGGTCCCGCGCGGATAGCGCACCGCGGCGGGCGTGTCCATCCGGAACGCCGTCGTCAGCAGCCGCCGGCATTCGTTCTCGTCGGCGGGCGCCATCACCGTCGTATTCGGCAGGCAGCGCAGGTAGGTCAAGTCGAAGGCGCCGAGGTGCGTCGGACCGTCCGCGCCGACGATCCCGGCGCGGTCGATCGCGAACATCACCGGGAGGTTCTGCAGCACGACGTCGTGGATCAGCTGGTCGTAGGCGCGCTGCAGGAACGTCGAGTAGATGGCGACGACCGGCTTCATGCCTTCGCAGGCGAGCCCCGCCGCGAACGTCACCGCGTGCTGCTCGGCGATGCCGACGTCGAAATAGCGCTCCGGGAACTGCTGCGAGAACTCGACCAGTCCCGAGCCCTCGCGCATCGCGGGGGTGATGCCGACGAGGCGCCGGTCGGCGTGCGCCATGTCACAGAGCCAGTCACCGAAGACCTTCGTGTACGTCGGCGCGCCGCCGGTCTTCGGAACGATGCCGATCGCCGGATCGAACTTCGACACGCCGTGGTAGAGAATCGGGTCCTCCTCGGCGCGCGCGTAGCCGTAGCCCTTGCGCGTGACTACGTGCAGGAACTGCGGTCCCTTGAGCTTGCGGACGTTCGCCAGCGTCCTCGTCAGGAGCTCGATATCGTGGCCGTCGATCGGGCCGATGTAGTTGAAGCCGAATTCCTCGAACAGCGTGCCCGGGAGCACCATGCCCTTGACGTGCTCCTCGGCGCGCTTGGCGAGCTCGCGCACCGGCGGCAGCTTCGACAGCACCTCCTTGCCGCCGCTGCGAACCGTGTTGTAGAAGCGCGAGGCGAGCACCTTGGCGAGATACTGGTTGATCGCGCCGACCGGCTCCGAGATCGACATGTCGTTGTCGTTCAGGATCACCAGCAGGTCGGCGCCCTCGGCGTTGTTCAGCGCCTCGAACGCCATCCCCGCGCTCATCGCGCCGTCGCCGATCACCGCCACGACGTGGCGCGAATCCCCGCTCAACCTCGCCGCCGTCGCCATTCCGAGCGCGGCGGAGATCGACGTCGACGAATGCGCGGTGCCGAAAGTGTCGTATTCGCTCTCGCTGCGCCGCGGAAATCCGGCGGGGCCACCCCACTGGCGCAGCTTGTCCATCTGCCCGCGCCGACCGGTCAGTATCTTGTGCGCGTATGTCTGGTGGCCGACGTCCCACACGATGCGGTCGCGCGGCGTGTCGAAGGTGTAATGCAGCGCGACCGTCAGCTCGACGGTGCCGAGGTTCGACGACAGGTGACCGCCGGTGCGCGCCACCGACTGCAGCAGGAACGCGCGCAGCTCACGCACCAGCTGCGGCAGCTGCGCGCGTTCGAGCCGGCGCAGATCAGCCGGCGCGTCGATCGTCGTGAGCAGCGGGTAGGGCTCCGACACGCTCATTTCGTCCGCAGCACGATCGAGTCGGCCAGTTCGGCGAGCCGGTTCGCAGCCCCGCCGAGAGGCGCGAGCGATGCACGGGCCTCCTCGCGCAGCTCCATCGCCCGGCTCTTCGCCTGTGCGAGCCCCGTGAGGGTCACGAACGTCGCCTTGTTCCGGGCGGCATCCTTGCCTGCGGTCTTGCCCAGGCTCGCATCCGAGCCTTCGGCGTCGAGCACGTCGTCGACGACCTGGAAAGCGAGGCCGGCGGCTCGCGCATAGGCGTCGAGCGCCGACGCTTCCGCCGCGTCCAGCCGACGCCCGCACAGCGAACCGAGCCGGATCGCGGCAGCGATCAGTGCGCCGGTCTTCATCCGATGGAGCACTTCGAGGGACGCCAGGTCGAGCGCCGCGCCGGTGGCCTCGAGGTCGAGCTGCTGGCCTCCCGCCATCCCCGCGCAGCCCGAAGCCTCGGCGAGGATGCGGCAGGCTTCGGCGGTCGTCGGAGCGGGATCGGCGGCGAGCACCGCGAACGCCAGCGACTGCAGCGCATCGCCCGCGAGCAAGGCGGTCGCCTCGCCGAAGGCGACATGGCAGGTCGGCTTGCCACGCCGCAGCGTGTCGTCGTCCATGCAGGGCAGGTCGTCGTGCACAAGCGAGTAGGCGTGGATCAGTTCGACGGCGGCTGCGCGCGAATCGACGCACGCGGGATCCGCGCCGTTGATTTCGGAGGCCGCGTAGGCGAGCAGGGGTCGCAGCCGCTTGCCTCCGCCGAGGACCGCGTGGCGCATCGCGCTCGCCAGCGTCGCCGCCGGCGCATCCGGGGGCGGCAGCGCGGCGGCCAGCACGCCCTCGACGCGCTGCTGTCGCTCCCGCGACCACACCGCGAACGGCACGTCGTTACGCATCCTCGGCCTCGCCGGAACGAAACGGCTGCAGCATCCCTTTTTCGAGGACCTGCACCTGCTGCTGCGCGTCCTTCAGCGCGACCTGACAATAGGCGAGGAGCTCAGCGCCGCGCTTGTAGGCGGCGAGCGACGCCTGCAGCGGCAGCTCGCCTCCTTCCATCCGACCGACGATTTCTTCGAGTTCGGCGAGTGCCGCTTCGAAACTGGGGGGCGTTTCGGTTGTCTCGGTCATTGGGCGATCGGAGTGCGAGGTCTGCGGGAAGGCTTCGAGATTACGGCCGCGTTCGGCACGCGGTCAATTCAAAGGACGACGCGACCTTGACCATGACTGAAAAAGCCTTATATACTAGCACGTTTGACGACGCGGCCTTTTGGGCTGTCTTCGCGGTGATCGTGCTGTGATCATCGAGAGGCGCCCACGCGATCCTTTCGCGCGGTCGACTTAGCAAAGCGGTCCGGGCGGCACGGCGTGCCGAAGCCGAGCGGTACCCCCCGGGTTGTTGGGTTGGGTTGGTTGGTTTTCGCATGAAAGGATGGTCGATGTCGGATCTCGCCACCGCCGCACGGTTGCGGCAATCATCGTCGCAGTTTCCCGCCTCGTGGTATTGCGATCCCCGCGTGCTCGATGCCGAGCGCAGGCACCTGCTCGCGCACGGCCCCGGCTATGTCGGCCACCAGCTGATGGTGCCCGAGGTCGGCGACTACCAGGTGCTCGCGGCGCGCGACAACGCGCAGGCGCTCGTGCACGGCCCGCAAGGCATCGAGCTGCTGTCGAACATCTGCCGCCACCGTCAGGCGATCATGCTGACCGGCAAGGGCAATGCCCGGAGCATCGTGTGCCCGATCCATCGCTGGACCTACGACTTGGGCGGCCAGCTGCTGGGTGCGCCGCATTTCGAGCCCCAGCCCTGCGTCAGGCTCGGCCGCTCGCCGCTGTCCAACTGGAAAGGCCTGCTGTTCGACGGCGTGCGCGACGTCGCGCGCGATCTCGCCGGCCTCACGCTGAAGGACCTCGATTTCTCGGGCCATGTGCTGAATCACGTCGACCTGCACCAGTGCAACTACAACTGGAAGACGTTCATCGAGGTCTACCTCGAGGACTATCACGTCGAGCCGTTCCATCCCGGGCTCGGCCATTTCGTCACCTGCAACGACCTGCGCTGGGAGTTCGCCGAGTGGGCTTCGGTCCAGTTCGTCGGCATCAACGGCGGTCTCGCGAAGCCCGGCACGCCGGCGTACAGGCGCTGGCACAAGGCGGTGCTCGACTACTATCGCGGCGAGCAGCCGCCGTACGGCGCGGTCTGGCTCACCTATTACCCGAACATCATGGTCGAGTGGTACCCCCACGTCCTGGTGATCAGCACGCTGATCCCGCAGGCGGTGGACCGGACCCTCAACGTCGTGGAGTTCTACTATCCGGAGGACATCGGGCTGTTCGAGCCCGAGTTCGTGGCGGCCGAGCAGGCGGCGTATCAGGAGACCGCAAGGGAAGACGATGAGATCGCTGAGCGGATGGACGCCGGCCGCAAGGCGCTGTACGCGCAAGGGCGCAGCGAGATCGGGCCGTACCAGTCGCCGATGGAGGATGGCATGCAGCATTTCCACGAGTTCTACCGCCGCGAGATGGAATCCCGTCTCGTCGACCTCTGAGCGCCCGAAGATGCCACGCGCCACCCGCCATGCTCCGCACGCACCCGTGACGGCCACCGCGCCGGGCGCAGGCGACACCCGGCGTCATGCGACGCTTATCGGCGCCGAAGACCTGGCGCGCCACATCGGCGACCCTGCGTGGGTGGTCGTCGACCTGCGCCACGACCTGATGCGGCCCGAGCGCTTCGGCATCGAGCAGTACGAGCAGGGACACATTCCCGGCGCCGCTTTCGCGCGCCTCGATTCGGATCTTTCCGCGCCAATGACCGGACGCAACGGCCGTCACCCGCTGCCGACGCCGGAGTGCACCGCTGCCGTGTTCGGTCGCCTCGGCATCGACGCCACCAAGCAGGTCGTCGCCTACGACCAGGACCAGGGCGCGTATGCATCGAGACTGTGGTGGATGCTGCGCTGGCTCGGTCACGACGCCGTGGCGATCCTCGACGGCGGCTTCGCCCGGTGGGTGCGCGACGGCCATCGGGTCTCCACCGAGCCCGGACGCCCGCAGGCGACAAAGTTCGCGCCGCACAACGTCCTGCCGACGGTCAGTGCCAGCGGCATCGCCGCGAGCCTCTCGCGCCGCTCGCTGGTACTGCTCGACGCGCGTGCTGCCGAGCGCTATCGCGGCGACGTCGAGCCGCTCGACCGAGTTGCCGGCCACATCCCCGGCGCACTCAACCGTCCCTACACGCGCAATGTCGCCGCCGACGGAACCTTCCGCAGCCCGCAGGATTTGCGCGCCGATTTCGAGGGCATGCTGCACGGCCGCTCCGCGGAAGACCTCGTCCACTACTGCGGCTCGGGTGTGAGCGCCTGCCACAACGTGCTGGCGATGACGGTCGCGGGCTACCCGCTGACGCGCCTGTACCCAGGCTCGTGGAGCGAGTGGAGCTCGGATCCCCAGCGGCCGGTGGCCAAGGGCGAGGTCTAGCGCTCTGGGTGTTCAGGCTCGATAGTGAGTGGCCACTTTGCAAGCCTGCGATAGCGGGCACCCTCGCGACCGGTCTCCGACTGAAGCAGCTCGAACCCGTCGATCCCCCACGAATACGGGCCGATCGGCTGCTCGTCGGGTGAAACGTGGCAGCGGCGCGCGATCGTCACGTGCGGGTGAAACGGCCGCTCGTCGCGGGCGATGCCGGCTGCGACGAGCGCGCGGGCAAGCGCTGCGGCAAACCGGCCCAACTCCACTGGAGGACGCGACGACCCGAGCCAGGCCACGCCGGCACGCTTGAAGCCGCCCAGCCGGTCGAGCACCAGCGTCATGGCCCCGCCACGCTGCATCGCCCCGACGTCGATCAACGTCGGCAGGCGCGAGCTTGCGATCTCCCCGATGAACGCCAGCGTCAGGTGCAGGTTATCGGCCGGAACCGGGCGGCCGTGCACGCGTCGCGCCGTGGCGCGCGCGATTTCTCCGACCTCCGGACGCAGCTGCAGCGGCAGCACGCAGGCGTAGAACACCCGAACTGCCGACTGCTCGCCATGGGCCGCGGTCATCCGACGCAGTGTAGCGAAGCGCACTGAAAACCGGGACGGACCACGTTTTCCGTGAAAACCGGGACGGACCACGTTTTCCGCGGAAAACGTGGTCCGTCCCGGTTTTCACGCGGATTTCCGGATTTCAAGGTACCCGGCGCTCAAACGAAAGCGGCGGCCCGAAGGCCGCCGCAATGCCCTGCGCGATGCCAGCGCTCAGCCGTTGGCGACCTGCAGCTTCTTCGCGGCGTCGAAGAACTGCTCGTCCTCGGTCGAATGCTTCAGCGCCGTCGTCGACGACTGCGATCCCTGCACGGTCGTCGTCACCGTGTCGAAATAGCCGGTGCCGACCTCGCGCTGGTGCTTGACCGCAGTGAAGCCCTTGTCGGCCGCCGCGAACTCCGCCTCCTGCATCTCGACGAATGCGCTCATGCCGCTGCGCGCATAGCCGTGCGCGAGATTGAACATCGAGTAGTTGAGGCTGTGGAACCCGGCGAGCGTGATGAACTGGAACTTGTAGCCCATCGCGCCGAGCTCGCGCTGGAACTTGGCGATCGTCGCGTCGTCGAGGTTCTTCTTCCAGTTGAACGACGGCGAGCAGTTGTAGGCCAGCATCTTGCCGGGGTATTTCGCCTGGATCGCCTCGGCGAAGGCCTTGGCGAACGCGAGATCGGGCTTGCCCGTCTCACACCAGATCAGGTCGGCCACCGCCGCGTAGGCGAGACCCCGCGCCACCGCCTGCTCGAGACCGTTGCGCGTCCGGTAGAAGCCTTCGCTGGTCCGCTCCCCGGTACAGAACGGCTTGTCGGTCTCGTCGACGTCGGAAGTCAGCAGGTCCGCGGCTTCGGCGTCGGTGCGTGCGAGCAGGATCGTCGGTACGCCCATGCAGTCGGCGGCGAGCCGCGCCGCGACCAGCTTCTCGACCGCCTCGCGCGTCGGCACGAGGACCTTGCCGCCCATGTGACCGCATTTCTTGACCGACGCGAGCTGGTCCTCGAAATGCACGCCCGCGGCGCCCGCCTCGATCATCGCCTTCATCAGCTCGAAGGCGTTGAGCACGCCGCCGAATCCCGCCTCGGCGTCGGCGACGATCGGCGCGAAGTAATCGACGTCGCTCCTGCCTTCCGCATGCGCAATCTGGTCGGCGCGAATGAAGGTGTTGTTGATCCTGCGCACGACCTGCGGCACCGAGTTGGCCGGATAGAGGGACTGGTCCGGATACATCTCGCCGGCGCCGTTGGCGTCGGCCGCGACCTGCCAGCCCGACAGGTAGATCGCCTTCAGGCCGGCCTTCACCTGCTGCATCGCCTGATTGCCGGTCAGCGCCCCGAGCGTGTGGACGTAGGGCTCCTCATGAAGGAGCTTCCACAACTTCTCGGCGCCACGCCGCGCCAGCGTGTGCTCGATATGCACCGACCCGCGCAGGCGGACGACGTCCTCCGCCGTGTAGCTGCGCTCGATGCCTTTCCAGCGCGGGTTCTCCGCCCAGTCCTTCCTGAGTCTCGCCGATTCCAGATCGTAGTTCATTGACTGCTCCCATCGATGCCGTGCCGGCGACACGGCGCCGGCGGATTGGTCAGTGACGTCCGCAGCCTGCGGACGCCCTTCGCGCGATCGACGCAGGACCTTGCCTGCACGTTTCGCAACAGGGACCGGCGAGGATCGCCCGACCGGCCTGCGGGCATGGATGGGTCACCCCTTGCCCTTCGCACGCTCGCCGCGGCGTGATCCTTCCGCGGCTCGACGTGACATGGCTTCAAGTTAGCAGAGCCTCGCCGGCCTCACAAGGGGTTTTACTGCATTGCACTATGAATTTTTTCACAATAAATCAATAGATTAGAAACTGTTCCCACGATGCGGAAATAAAATGGTCATGTGGTCGACAAATTGCTGCTGCAATGCGCCTCACCGTCCGCGCAATGCACGCAGCCGGCTCGGATACCTTATGCAAGCCAATGAATTTAAATAAATCATGACAGTCGCGGCACCCGTGGCGACGGGCAGGCGTATCAAGAAAAATCGGAAATGAATTCCATGCTCGCCGGGAGGCCCGGCGCGCCGCCCGACGATCAGCCTCTCGCGGCCCGATGCCGCAAAGCCAGCATCGCTTCGATCAACTGCGGATCATCCCAGGGAACGTCGACGGGATGCCTGCGCAGCCACTGGCTCGCCGGATCGCGCAGCCATTCGCCGGGAAAGACGACGAAGGTCCGCTCCTGGCCCGGCTCCGGAGCGCTGCGCCCTGGCGGCGGCACTCCCCGCGCCGCCGCACGCAGCGCCGCGCACAGATCCACGCCGAGCACCGCGCCGTAATGGGCCGCCGGGCCGATCCTCCGGCTGATCTCGACCAGATAGGGGTTCCCGGCCGCGTCGTCGATCACATACTCGCAGGTGAAGATTCCGCTGATCCCGAATGCCGCAGCCAGAAGCCGCGCGCATTCGCCCAGATCCGGGGCATCGCGAAAACGAAGGACGGTCGCGGGCGCCGTCGCATCCGCGCGTCCCGGCTGCAGACAATCGCCGGCGTATCCGGCGAGCATGCGACCCTGCCAGGCCACGACGTTCTGGTACCAGATCCTGCCCTCGATGACCTTCTGGACCATGACGCGGCGCGCGACGTCCGGTTCGAGGTCGCCGGGGTCGGGGGCGGAGAGCGCCGCGATGGCGGAAACGAGGGACCCGTGGTTCGAGACGATCCGCGTCCCGTCCCCCGCGCCCGAATGCGCGCGCTTGACGGCCAGCGGATAGCCATGCGATGCGGCGAACCGTTCCGCATCGTCGAGCGTGGCTGCGACGACGTACGGGGGAACCCGCACGCCGGCGCGTTCCGCTGCCGCCGGGACCCGCGTCCTGTCCGCGCTTTCGCGGTAGTGCGCCGGGTCGCCGAGCGACCCGCGAACCAGATCCGCGAGCTCCGCCCGCAGCTCCGGCCGCAGCTCGGACGGCGGCGAGACCACGAGCATCGACAGCAGGCGAAACGACATCTCGTCGCAAGGGATCACGTGTGCCGGCGCCACCGCCTTGACGATCCCCGCGAACGCATGGACCCACTGCAGGGATGTCACCGACTCCGGCAGGTAGGCGATCCGCGAAAGATGGCGGGTGTGCTCGGCCAGCGCATTGCGCGGCGTGAGCAGGGTGACCTCGAATCCGACCTTGGCGAACGCGCGCGGAGCGCGTGCCGGGGCGTACCAGCTTGCGGCGGTCGAGACCAGCAGGATCGAGTCGTCGTTGGCCATTGCAGTCATTCGTTGCGCAAGGCGACCAATGCCTCGAAGAGCGGGGGGTCGTCCCACGGGACATCGCAGGGATGATCGCGCAGCCAGCTGCTGTCGGGGTCGCGCAGCCACTCCCGCGGAAAGGTGGCGATGATGCCGTCGCCCGCCAGCGACATATCCTGTGGCGATGCATTCGGAACGCCAGCGAGTCGCGCATACAGCGCGCCGCACATGTCGACCCCGGCGAATTCGTCGAGATGCGTCATCGTCTCCAGGCGCCGGTTGATTTCCAGCAGCAGGGGCGGTCCTCCCGCCGCAGGGGCGATGAACTCGACCGAGAGGAAGCCGCTGATCCCGAATCCCCGGCACAGCCGCTCGGTGGACTCGCGAATGGAGGCGTTGCGCCGCAGCCGCACCACGGCGGTCGCCCCCTTGCCCTGCGCGAACGCGACCTCCCGCTCACGCGCAAAGCCGGCGAGGCACGTACCTTCCCAGGCGACCATCGTCTGCGAGCAGGTGCGACCGTCGATGAACGACTGGACGAGCAGCCGAGGCTGGACCGGCATTCCCAGGTCGATCTGCATCGGTTGCAACAACCCCCGCGCCGCGTCCGCGAGCTCGTCGGGGTGACGGACGACAGCAACACCCTGGCTCGCAAATCCGAACCGTCGCTTCACGATCACCGGGAAACCGAGGCGCTCCGCATGTGCCGCGGCCTCCGCGACGCTTTGGGCGACCGCGAAGGGGGGGACCGGAACGCCGAGCGCCAGGGCAGCCGCGGGAAGCGCGGACTTGTCGACGCTGGTGTCGTAATGCGCGGGGTCGCCGAGGGACCGCTGCACCAGCTCGCGGAGCGCCGATCCGGCGCTGCCGCGGAAGGCCGGCGGGGGACTGCGCACAAACTCGAACAGCAGCCGCAGCGCCACCTCGTCGCAGGGTATGAGCAGTCCCGGTGCGACCTCGCGTACCGCCCCGGCGACCGCGAGCAGCCATTGCATCGGCGTCGCGCCATCGTGCATCGCGACGCTTCGAGCGATGAATCGCGACTTGAACGCCATCGCGCCCCGCGGCGCGAGCAGCGACACAACGAACCCGGCCTTCGCAAGCGACCGCGGCATGCGCGCGGTCCCATACCAGCGCGTGGCCGTCGCCACCATCAGCGCGTTGCGATTCATCGTGAAACGCAAGCCCCTTCCGTCCGGCGCCATGCGGCGCACGCGGAACCCATGAATCGCCAGTGGTCGCGCGGACCGCGCGGCCTCCCTCGTGTTCGACGCGCCACTCGCCCGGCGGAACGCTCCGGCGGTGGGCCATGCTTGGGGCGCATTCTAGCGCGAGCGGGCGCCCGCGCGGCCGGCTGCGCCTAGGCGACCTCGGCCTCGGGGGTTTCCTCGAAGGCGAGCTTGACGACATCGTCGTCGCCGACGTCGATCGTCACCTTGCCGCCTCCGGTCAGGCGGCCGAACAGAAGCTCGTCGGCCAGCGCCTTGCGGATCGTGTCCTGGATCAGCCGAGCCATCGGACGCGCGCCCATCTGCGGATCGAAACCCTTGCGGCCGAGGAATTCGCGCAGCTTCGGCGTGAACGATGGCTCGACCTTCTTCTCGTGCAGCTGGGCCTCGAGCTCGAGCAGGAACTTGTCGACCACGCGCAGGATGATGTCGTGGTCGAGCGAGCCGAAGGAGATCGTCGCGTCGAGACGGTTGCGGAACTCCGGCGTGAACAGCCGCTTGATTTCCATCAACTCGTCGCCCATCTGCTTCTCGGTCGCGAAACCCATCGTGTGCTTCGCGAGCTCGCCGGCCCCCGCGTTGGTCGTCATGATGATGATGACGTTGCGGAAATCGGCCTTGCGTCCGTTGTTGTCGGTCAGCGTGCCGTGGTCCATCACCTGCAGCAGGATGTTGAAGATGTCCGGATGCGCTTTCTCGATCTCGTCGAGCAGCAGCACGCTGTACGGATGCTTGGTGATGCTCTCGGTCAGCTGGCCGCCCTGGTCGAACCCGACGTAGCCAGGCGGGGCGCCGATCAGGCGCGAAACGGCGTGACGCTCCATGTACTCGGACATGTCGAAGCGGAGCAGCTCGGTGCCGAGGCAGAACGCGAGCTGTCGCGCGACCTCGGTCTTGCCGACGCCGGTCGGGCCGCTGAACAGGAAGTTGCCGATCGGCTTGTGCGGATTGCCGAGGCCTGAGCGCGCCATGCGGATCGCCGACACCAGCGCGTCGATCGCGCGGTCCTGGCCGAACACGACGTTCTTCAGGTCGCGGTCGAGCGTCTTCAGCGCATTGCGGTCGTCGGACGAGACACTCTTCGCCGGTATGCGCGCGATCTTCGCGACGATCTCCTCGACCTCGGCCTTGCCGATCACCTTCTTCTGCCTCGACTTCGGCAGGATCTTCTGCGCGGCACCCGCTTCGTCGATGACGTCGATCGCCTTGTCGGGAAGGTGGCGGTCGTTGATGAAGCGCGCCGCAAGCTCGGCCGCCGACGTGAGCGCCGCCGGCGCGTACTTGACGCCATGGTGCTGCTCGAAGCGCGTCTTCAGGCCCTTGAGTATCTCGACCGTCTCCGCGATCGACGGCTCGGGCACGTCGACCTTCTGGAAACGCCGGGACAGCGCGTGGTCCTTCTCGAAGATCTGCCGGTACTCGCCGTAGGTCGTCGCGCCGATGCACTTCAGGGCGCCGGTCGACAGCGCCGGCTTGAGCAGGTTCGACGCGTCGAGCGTGCCGCCCGACGCGGCGCCGGCGCCGATGATCGTGTGGATCTCGTCGATGAACAGGATCGACTTCGGGTTCTCGGCGAGCTGCTTCAGCACTGCCTTCAGGCGCTGCTCGAAATCGCCGCGGTACTTGGTGCCGGCGAGCAGTGCGCCCATGTCCAGCGAATACACCTGGTATTCCTTGAGCAGCTCGGGCACGTCGCCTTCGTTGATGCGGCGCGCGAGCCCCTCGGCGATCGCCGTCTTGCCCACGCCGGCCTCGCCGACCAGCAGCGGATTGTTCTTGCGCCTGCGGCACAGCACCTGGATCACGCGCTCGAGCTCGTGGGCGCGGCCGATCAGCGGATCGATCTTGCCGTTGCGCGCCATCGCGTTCAGGTGGACCGTGTAGGCATCGAGCGCGCCCTGCGACTCGCTGCCGCCCTCGGCGTCCTCCTTGGATTCGGAGGGCTTCTCCTGCTTCTGCTGGGGCGTCTTGGTGATGCCGTGCGCGATGTAGTTGACGACGTCGAGGCGCGTCACACCGCGCTGGTTCAGGAAATAAACGGCGTGCGACTCCTTTTCGCCGAACACCGCCACCAGCACGTTGGCGCCGGTGACCTCCTTCTTGCCCGACGACTGCACGTGCAGGATCGCGCGCTGAATCACGCGCTGGAAACCCTGCGTAGGCTGGGTATCCGCGTCCGAGTGCGGCGCGAGCCGCGGCGTGTGCTCGTTGATGAAGTCGGTCAGGACCCCGCGCAGCTCCTCGAGATCGACGCCGCAGGCTTTGAGGACCTCCGCCGCCGACGGGTTGTCCAGCATCGCGAGCAGCAGGTGCTCGACGGTGATGAACTCATGCTGCTTCTGCCGGGCCTCGACAAAAGCCATGTGGAGAGAGACTTCGAGTTCCTGGGCAATCATCTTGCTTCCTCGACTTCGACACCCCGCCGGAAACCGCTCCCGGCGCGGCCGGCGGTCCCGAACGGGCCGCCCGATCCATTGACGCTCAAGTCTCCTCCATCGTGCACTGCAGAGGATGCTGGTGCTTGCGCGCGAGATTGATCACCTGCTCGACCTTGGTCGTGGCCACCTCGCGCGTATAGGTGCCGCATACGCCCATGCCTTCGCGATGGACCTGGAGCATCACCAACGTCGCCTTCTCACGGCTCATGCTGAACACAGTTTGGAGCACGACGACGACAAAGTCCATCGGCGTGTAGTCGTCGTTCAGCAGGACCACCTTGTAGAGCGGCGGCGGCTTCACCCGGGTCTGCTCGACCTCGAGCACGCTGCCGTGCTGTTCCTGATTCGACATCGCGCGCCGTCGTACCCAGTTGGGGATCATGTTTGACGATTGCAACACATTTTTCAAGGGGACGACCGATGGACGGGCACAGGCGCGAGGTCCATCAGGCGGAATGCGCATCGAACGGCTCGTATCCTACGGAAAGACGGGCGCCGGGCGCCGCGGGGGCCGGGATTCGCTCGGGTGCGGCCGCGACCGCCCGGGCCAGGCCAGGCACCACATTCGGGCGCAAACCTGTCGAAATCTGCACAAAACCGACGACCCGACACGATCCGGCGCCCGACCCGGTGCGGACTCGGGTCAAAACGGATTCGGCCGCGACAGGCATGCGGCCCGCCCGGTCCGGACCCGGGCGCCGGCCGGCGCCGCCCGGGATGCGCGGTTACATCCGCTCGATCATCGCCTTGCCGAAGCCCGAGCATGAGACCTGCGTGGCGCCCTGCATCAGCCGGGCGAAGTCGTAGGTGACGATCTTGTCGGCGATCGCCTTCTCGAGGCTCGAGGTGATGAGCGTCGCAGCCTCGCGCCAGCCCATGTGCACCAGCATCATTTCCGCAGACAGGATCTCAGATCCCGGATTGACGTAGTCCTTGCCCGCGTACTTCGGCGCCGTGCCGTGCGTCGCCTCGAACATCGCGATCGAGTCCGACATGTTGGCGCCCGGCGCGATCCCGATGCCCCCGACCTGTGCCGCCAGCGCGTCGGAGATGTAGTCGCCGTTCAGGTTCAGCGTGGCGATGACGTCGTACTCGGCCGGCCGCAGCAGGATCTGCTGCAGGAACGCGTCGGTGATCACGTCCTTGACGATGATCTCGCGGCCGGTCCTGGGGTTCTTGAACGAGCACCACGGCCCCCCGTCGACTTCCTTCGCCCCGAATTCGCGCTGCGCCAGCGCATAGCCCCAGTCGCGGAACGCGCCTTCGGTGAACTTCTGGATGTTCCCCTTGTGCACCAGCGTCATCGACCGCCGGTCGTTGTCGATCGTGTACTGGAGCGCCTTGCGCACCAGCCGCTCGGTGCCTTCGCGCGACACCGGCTTGATGCCGATGCCCGAGGTCGCCGGGAAGCGGATCTTCCTGACGCCCATCTCCTTGATCAGGAAGTCGATCACCTTCCTTGCGCCTTCCGATTCGGCCGGCCACTCGATGCCGACATAGATGTCCTCGGCGTTCTCGCGGAAGATGACCATGTCGATCTTGTCGGGCTCCTTGACCGGAGACGGAACCCCCTTGAACCAGCGTACCGGGCGCAGGCAGACGTAGAGGTCGAGTTGCTGGCGCAGCGCGACGTTCAGCGAGCGGATGCCGCCGCCGACCGGGGTCGTCAGCGGGCCCTTGATCGACACGACGTAGTCCTTCAGGATGGACAGGGTCTCGTCGGGCAGCCACACATCGGGGCCGTAGACCTTGGTCGACTTCTCGCCGGCGTAGATTTCCATCCAGTGGATCTTCCGCTTGCCGCCGTAAGCCTTGGCGACCGCGGCGTCGACGACCTTGATCATCACCGGGGTGATGTCGAGACCGGTGCCGTCGCCCTCGATGTAGGGAATGATCGGGTTGTCGGGCACGGCGAGGCTGAAGTCCGGCTTGACGGTGATCCTGGCGCCGCCGGCCGGCACATTCACGTGTTGGTACATTGCGTCTCCTGGGAACACATCGGCTGCGGCGCCCGGCACGGTGCACGGATGTTGCGCCGCGAAACCTTTGATTATCCGTGAATCGGCCGTGCCCGTGGTCATCCTGCTCAACAAGCCCTACGGGGTGCTCTGCCAGTTCAGCGGCGACGGCACCCGCCCCACACTCAAGGATTTCGTCGACGTGCCCGGCGTCTATGCCGCCGGACGCCTCGACGCAGACAGTGAAGGCCTGGTGGTCCTGACGGACGACGGCGCACTGCAGGCGCGCATCGCCGATCCGCGCTTCAAGCTGCCGAAAACCTACTGGGTGCAGGTCGAGGGCACGCCGACCCGGCAGCAACTCGACGCGTTGCGAAAGGGCGTCGAGGTCGGCGGCGTCAGGACCCGCCCCGCGCAGGTGCGGGCCGGTGACGAACCCGCCGGCCTCTGGCCGCGCATGCCCCCGATCCGCGTGCGCCTGGCCATTCCCACCGCCTGGCTCGTGCTGACCATCGCCGAAGGCAGGAACCGGCAGGTCCGGCGCATGACCGCAGCCGTCGGGCTCCCGACGCTGCGCCTGATCCGGTGGTCGGTCGGCCCCTGGACCCTCGACGGCCTTGGCCCCGGCGCGTGGCGGATCGCCGACGCACGACCCTCGCCTTAGCGGGGTGGACCGTGTCGTGGACCGCGGCGGGGGCTCAGCCGGGGCACTCTGCTAGAATTCGCGCCGATCCGCTGTCCGCCGACGCTGCCCGCAGGCGGGCCGCCTGCGTCGCTCGCTCCCTCCCCCCTCAATGATCCGCCGACTGCTCGCCCGCCTGCTCCCCGGCCGGCGTGCGCGCGACCCGCGCGTCTACGGACCCGACCGGCATCCGGTGCGGCGCAACCAGCTCTCGAGCGCCGCGCAAAACGTCACGCGCAAGCTGCAGGAAGCCGGCTTCAAGGCCTTCATCGTCGGTGGCGCGGTCCGCGACCTGCTGCTGGGCATCGAGCCCAAGGATTTCGACCTCGCGACCAACGCCACGCCGGAGCAGGTCAAGCCGCTGTTCCGCAGGGCGTTCATCATCGGCAGGCGCTTCAGGCTGGTGCACGTCCACGCGGGCAACGACGTGATCGAGGTCTCGACGTTTCGCGCCGCGCAGACCGGCGGCGACGCGACGGACGAGCACGGACGGCTGCTGTCCGACAACGTCTACGGCTCGCAGGCCGAGGACGCGGCACGGCGCGATTTCACGATCAACGCGCTCTATTTCGATCCGGCGACGGAGTCGATCTGGGATTACGTCGGCGGCTTCGTCGACATACGCGCGCGGCGGCTGAAGCTGATCGGGCCGCCGGTGACGCGGTACCGCGAGGATCCGGTGCGCATGCTGCGCGCGGTCCGGCTGGCGGCGAAGCTCTCCCTCTCGATCGAAACGCGCACCGGGGAGCCGATCCCGCGCCTGGCCTCGCTGATGTCGAACGTCCCGCCGGCGCGGCTGTTCGACGAGATGCAGAAGCTGCTGCTGTCCGGGCACGCGCTCGAGACGCTGAAGAGCCTGCGCGCGCACGGCCTGTCGCACGGCCTGCTGCCGCTGCTGGACGTGATCCTCGAGCAGCCTTTCGGCCAGAAATTCATCGACGCCGCACTCGCCGGAACCGACTTGCGCGTGCGCGAGGGCAAGGGCGTGTCGCCGGCCTTCCTGTTCGCGACGCTGCTGTGGCACGAGGTGCTCGCCACGTGGAACGCCGCGAAGGAGCGCGGCGAGCGGCCGCTTCCGGCATTGTTCGACGCCATGGACAAGGTGCTCTCCGCCCAGGCTGAGCGCATTGCGATTCCGCGCAGGTTCGAGGCGACGATCAAGGAGATATGGTCGCTGCAGCCGCGCTTCGAGCAGCGCGCCGGATCGCGACCGGCGCGGCTGCTCGAGCACCCCCGCTTTCGCGCCGCCTACGATTTCCTGGCGCTGCGCGGCGAAAGCGGCGAGGCCCCGCAGGCCCTGGTCGACTGGTGGACGCGCTTCCAGGACGCAGGCGAGGCGGAGCGCGAGACGATGCTCCGCCCGGACGAAGCGCCGAAGAAGCGCCGGCGCCCACGGGGGCGCAGCCGAAAGCGCGACGCCGGTCCCGGCAGCGATGCAAGCCCCGCTCCCGAAGGCGGGGCGTAGGACGCACGGCGCAGGTGGTGGCGCGCGCGTACATCGGACTCGGCAGCAACCTCGCGCATCCCCGGCGCCAGCTTGCGCGCGCGCTTCGGCGCATTGCGGGCCTGCGCGGCGTGCGCGTCGTCGCGCGATCGCCGAGCTACGCCAGCGCCCCCGTCGGGAGCATCCCGCAACCCGACTACGTCAACGCCGTCGCGGCCATCGACACGACCCTCGCGCCGCGGCCGCTGCTCGAGCGCCTGCATGCGATCGAGCGGGCCGCGGGTCGGCGGCGCGATGCTTCGACGCCGCGAAATTCCGCGCGAACCCTCGATCTCGATTTGCTACTATACGACCGCCGTCGCGCGCGGCTGCCGATGCTCACGCTTCCGCATCCGCGCATGCACGAGCGCGCGTTCGTGTTGCGACCGTTGGCGGACATCGCGCCGGCGGTGACGATTCCCGGACGCGGATTGGCCCGCCGATTCCTGGCGCGGGTGCGGAATCAGCGCATCGCGCGCACGCGAACCGCCTTCCCGCAGCTCAAGTCCGGACGCTGAACGCGATGGAACTCGCCGCCTGCCGCTACGTGGTAATCGAAGGGCCGATCGGCGCCGGGAAGACCAGCCTCGCGCGCGAGCTCGCGCAGCGGCTGCACGCCGACACCCTGCTCGAGCAGCCCGAGGACAATCCGTTCCTCGTGCGCTTCTACGACGACATGACGCGTTTCGCGCTGCCCACCCAGCTGACGTTCCTGTTCCAGCGCGTCGACCAGCTGCGCGGCCTCACGCAACTGGACATGTTCCGGCGGCCGACGATCGCGGATTTCCTGCTCGACAAGGATCCCCTGTTCGCGCGGATAAACCTCTCCGACGACGAATACGCGCTCTACGGCAAGGTGTACGCGCATCTGAAGCCGCAGACACCGACGCCCGACCTCGTCGTCTACCTGCAGGCCCCGGTCGACACGCTGGTCGACCGTGTCCACCGGCGCGGCGTCGATTTCGAGCAGGCGATTCCCGCCGATTACCTGGCGCGACTCGCCGACGCCTACACGCGCTTCTTCTACCGCTACGAGGACGCCCCGCTCCTGATCGTCAACAGCGAGCGCCTCAATTTCGTCGACGACACGACCCACCTCGACCTGCTGCTGCGGCGCATTGCCGACATGCGCGGACAACGGGAGTTCTTCAACCTTGGCACCTCCTGACCGCACGCCCGGCGCGAAGCCGCCGGGCCATTCCGATCCCGTTGCCGGCGCGAAGCCGCCGGGCCACGCCGACCCCCTCCCCGGTTCGAAGCCCCCGGGCTACGCCGATCCCGCGGCGCGCCCGGCGCGCGTGACCGTTCCTGCGCTGCAGGCGATGGCGCACGAGGGCCGGCGCATCGCGATGCTGACCTGCTACGACGCGAGCCTTGCGGCGCAGTGCGACGCCGCCGGCGTCGATACGCTGCTGGTCGGCGACTCGCTCGGGATGGTGATCCAGGGCCACGCGTCGACGCTGCCGGTGACCCTCGCCGACGTCGTCTATCACACGCGCTGCGTCGCCCGCGGCAGCCAGCGCGCGCTGATCATCGCCGACATGCCTTTCGGCTCCTACCAGGCGAGCCCCGAGGCGGCCTACGCGGCGTCGGTCGAAGCGCTGCAGGCGGGCGCGCAGATGGTGAAGCTCGAGGGGGGCGCGTGGCTCGCGCCGACGATCGAGTTTCTCGTGCGCCGCAGCGTTCCCGTCTGCGGCCACATCGGCCTCACTCCGCAGTCGGTGCATGCGTTCGGCGGCTATCGGGTGCAAGGCAAGTCCGATGCCTCGGCGGACGCGGTGATCGCGGATGCCCGCGCATTGGGCGAAGCCGGCTGCGGGCTGATCGTCGTCGAGTGCGTG